>CAISKH010000424.1 GCA_903885865.1 uncultured Mucilaginibacter sp. | reverse complement strand
CAAATTTAGCTTATTTTAATTATAATCGTTATAGGGGCCAATACCGTTGCACCTAATAAATAGCGTTTCTTAGAAAGTAATTATTTAATAACTTGCGGCAATTATTGAACTATCTAAATACTTGGATGAAAAATATTGTGGTTTTTGGCGCTTCTGGCCAATTAGGGCAGTGCTTAAAAAATGTAGCTGCCTTAAAAGGAATAATTCCTATTTTTTTTCCTCCTGAAACAGAAGCAAATATTTTAGACGAGGGTGCTTTAAATAAAGTATTTGAACAATACAAACCCTCCTTCGCAATTAATTGTGCGGCCTATACCGCTGTTGATAAGGCTGAAGACGATGTAGCCCTTGCCGAAAAAATCAATAAAACCGGTGCAGAAAACCTGGCCGTACAATGTAAGGCACATGGCGCGGTATTGATCCACATATCAACCGATTTTGTTTTTAAGGGTGATTTAGCGAGGCCGCTTAATGAACATGACGAAGCCAACCCTATTAGTGTTTACGGCCAAACTAAGCTAGATGGTGAAAAGGCTGTCGCAGCAGTGTTAAAAGAACATTTTACTATCCGGACAGGGTGGCTATATTCTGAATACGCAAACAATTTTGTTAAAACCATGCTAAAGCTGGGCAGCGAGCGCGATGAACTTAAAATTATAGCCGACCAGGTAGGTACACCAACTTACGCAATAGACCTGGCCGCATTTATTTTGCTTATTATTGATAATGAAAGCAAGGCTTATGGGCTATATCATTATAGCAATGAGGGCGTAACCTCGTGGTATGATTTTGCCCGGGCCATATTTGATATAGCAGGCACCGAAGTAAAAATCATACCCATCAGAACGGACGAATATCCAACAAGGGCAACGCGCCCCAGTTACTCTGTAATGGATAAAAGCAAAGCAAAACAAATATTTAATATAGAGATACCCTATTGGCGTGACAGCTTGATAAGTTGTATCAATAAACTTCAGCAATAACCACAAAATACATGAAAGGAATAATTTTAGCAGGAGGGTCGGGTACCAGGCTTTATCCTATAACAAAGGCAATTAGTAAACAATTAATGCCTATTTACGATAAACCGATGATCTATTACCCGCTCTCGGTATTAATGCTGGCTGATATAAAGAATATATTAATTATTACTACACCCGAAGATAACGAGAGCTTTAAACGTTTATTAGGCGATGGACAAGAACTGGGCTGTAATTTTGAATATGCGGTACAGGCGGAGCCTAATGGCCTGGCACAGGCCTTTGTAATAGGAAAAAAGTTTATAGGCGAGGAAAAAGCTGCTTTGATACTAGGCGATAACATTTTTTATGGCAGCGGTTTCAGCGAACTTATTCGTAGTTTTAATAATGTGGATGGCGCGGCAATTTTTGCTTACCCGGTGGCCGATCCGGAACGCTATGGAGTAGTGGAGTTTGATGAGAATTTTAAGGCGCTGTCAATTGAAGAGAAGCCGGCAAAGCCTAAATCACACTTTGCTGTACCGGGACTATACTTTTATGACAATTCAGTAGTTGGAGTTGCTAAAAATTTAAAGCCCTCGCAACGCGGAGAGTACGAAATTACAGATGTAAATAAACACTACCTGGAAGCGGGCAAATTACAGGTTGGGGTAATGGACAGGGGCACAGCATGGTTGGATACCGGAACCTTTGATTCATTAAGTGATGCCAGCGAATTTGTACGGGTTATTGAAAAGCGCCAGGACACAAAAATTGGCTGTATTGAAGAAATTGCTTACCGTATGGGCTTTATTGACAAAAATCAACTGAAAGAAATAGCCAAAAAATATATTAAAAGCGGATACGGAAAATACTTATTGGGCCTACTTAAGTAGTTCCGTAATTTTTTCTGGAATTATTTCACCAGGCGGTAGCCAATGAATAGCTGCGTCTCTCCTGAACCAGGTTAACTGTCTTTTTGCAAAATGCCTGGTGTTTTGTTTAATGAGTTCTATAGCCGTTTTAATATCTGTTTTACCATCAAAATAATCAAACAACTCGCTATACCCTACGGTATTTAAAGCATTTAATTGGCGAAAGGGTAAGAGCGATCTCACTTCATCAACCAAGCCCTGTTTTATCATATCATCCACCCGCCGGTTAATACGTTCATACAATACTTGGCGGGGTAAGTCTAAGGATAGTTTTAAGGTACGGAACGGGCGTTTGTTAACTATTGCTTTCCGATAAGAGGAAAAAGGCTTTCCGGTTTTCCGGTATACTTCTAACGCCCTGATAATTCGTTGCGGATTATTAAGGTCAACCTCGTTATAAAATACAGGATCTGTTTTTTTTAATTCTTCTTGCAGTGGAGTTATTCCCTTTTCGGCAAATTCACGGTTTAATTGTTCCCTGGTACCCGGGTCGGCTTGCGGAATATCATCAAACCCCTCACACAGCGCTTTAATGTATAAGCCTGAACCGCCAACCAGTATTACCAGGTCATGAGTTTTAAATAGCTCATCCAGCAAAGCTAAGCCCTGTTTCTCATAGTCGCCAACCGAAAAATTTTCTGTTATGGAGTGCGAACCAATAAAGTAATGCCTGGCAACAGCTAATTCTTCCAAGCCAGGTTTGGCTGTACCGATAGACATTTCTTTATAAAACTGCCGTGAATCTGCAGATACAATTACCGTATTATAATATTGTGCCAGTTGAATGGCAATAGCAGTTTTCCCCGAAGCCGTGGCGCCGGCAATAACGAGAAGTGTTTTGGATGGTTGATGGTTCATGGTGAATAGTTCATAGCTATACAGCAGTTATTCCAGTGTTTCAAATACCATTAACTATGATCTATGAACTATCAACTAACTAATAATCATCATGCGGTTTGCCTTCATCTTCAAACCCTTCATCGTCGGCAAATTCGTTACCAAATTCATCATCTTCTGTCTCTTCATCATGCTCTGCTTCGGGCACCTCGCCGGTTTCCGTAACTTCTGTAAAATCTTCGGCATCTTCAGGGTTCAACCCCATTTCATGCAGAAAATCAAAATCATCATCCAGTGCTGCTGTAGCAGCTATGGCATCATCGGCAACAGTAACAAATTGCCTTGGTGCGTCGCCAACTGATTTGATAATGGCAGGGTAACTAACTCCCGGAGTTTCGTCGAGGATAATTTTCATAAGCTCCACATGAAAATCAAACGGACGATCGAAATTGAAGGTGTAGTAAAATTTTTGGTGCGGGTCGTCAATACGATTGCTCAGTCTTACTTTTTCCATTAGCGCTACACCACGATCAATTCTTTTTTGGTTGGGCAAATAGGTAATTTCTTCGCCCTTTATCCATTGATCATTGCTGATATAAAAGGAAGATGAAAATTCCGGGTTATAACCTGTTGAATGATGGATAGCCTTATGAAGATCTTCAAATGTTTGGTTCGATTTAACATCGATCTCGCGTGTTACATCATCATAATCTTCAAAAGTAACTCTGAACCTGTATAGTGCCATTTTATGTATGAGTAGAAATTTTAGGTAAAAATAATATTTTAATTGATGATTGTGTTTGCCACAACTTTTAAGCCAATTTCTTCACCTTTCTTTATGGTGTAGTTAATTGCCTCGGGGCGCGAGTTTGGTATTTCGCCTTCCAGTATAGCTTCCCGTATCTGGTTTTTGATTATTCCAACTTCACGGCCTTCTTTAATGCCGAATAAATTCATAATATCTATACCAGTAACCGGGGGCTGCCAGTTGCGTATATTATCGCGTTCCTCAACATCTTTTAATTTTTGCTGAACCATCTCAAAATTATTGCGGTATTTTTTAACCTTGTATTCATTTTTTGTGGTTATGTCTGCTTTACACAACAGCATTAGCCCTTCAATATCATCGCCCGCCTCAAACAATAACCTGCGCACCGCCGAATCTGTCACGATAGATTGTGATAATACTATTGGCCGCAAATGCAACTGCACCAGTTTTTGTACCTGTTTCATTTTCTCATTTAGCGGCAGTTTTAACTGCGCAAATATTTTAGGCACCATACGCGCGCCGCGATCCTCATGGCCATGAAATGTCCAGCCGTGGCCGGATTCAAAGCGTTTGGTGGCGGGTTTGGCAATATCATGCAATATAGCGGCCCACCGCAGCCAAAGGTCGGCGGTGGTTTCGCAAATATTATCCAATACCTGCAGGGTATGGTAAAAATTATCTTTATGGCCCTTACCGTCAATATAATCAACCCCATAAAGAGCGGTCATTTGCGGGAATATTTTATGCAATAAACCCGTATCAAACAAATAATTAAAACCTACAGATGGTTTTGGCGATAAAATTATCTTATTCAATTCATCCGTTACCCGCTCTTGCGATACGATACTGATACGGTCGGCATTATTTTTTATGGCTTCAACGGCAAGCGGGTCTATTTTAAAATTTAATTGCGACGCGAACCGTATGGCGCGCATCATCCTTAACGGGTCGTCAGAGAACGTTTCAACAGGGTTAAGTGGAGTTTTTACCAGTTTTTGTTCCAGGTGTTTTATGCCCCCAAAAGGGTCAAGCAATTGCCCGAAAGTATCGGGGTGCAGGGAAATGGCCAACGCGTTAATGGTAAAATCGCGCCGTTTTTGATCATCTTCCAAAGTGCCGTTCTCAACTATCGGTTTCCTTGAATCCAACCGGTACGATTCTTTCCTTGCCCCAACAAATTCAATTTCCAGGCCCTGGTATTTTAAAGAGGCAGTGCCGAAGTTTTTAAATACGGCCAGTTTTACCTTGAGTTTAGCGGCAACAGCTTCGGCAAAAGCTATGCCGTTGCCTATAACCACCACATCAATATCTTTTGAGGGGCGGTCCAGAAAAATATCACGCACAAAGCCGCCTATTGCGTAAACCTGTAAGTCTTGCTCACCTGCAATTTTTGATATAACCGAAAATACGTGGTGTTTTAGATGCGCCTTCATTATTTGCAAAGCTAATAATATATTAGCGGCGAATAAACTCAAACTGGCCATTAGGGGCGAGTTTCATGATGGTGGATGGATTTTTTATTTCCATACTATGCTGATCCACATCCACCACATAATCAACTCCGTCAATTATTTCCTGGTCAATTTGTGAAAAGTATTGTGGCGATGGTTTGCCGCTTATATTGGCCGATGTGGACACCAATGGCCTGCGCAACCGTTGTATTAACCCCTGGCAAAATGGATGCGACGTTACCCGTATGCCAATACTACCATCCCCGGCTATTAAAGCAGGCGAAATATTCCGCGCGCCCGGCATGATCAGCGTTAACGGATTTTCGGCATATTCTATTAGTGTATAAGCCAGTTCGGGCACTTCCTGTATATAACTTGCCAGCTTATTATCGGTATCAACCAAAATGATCATGCTTTTGGCTTCTTCACGTTGTTTAAGGCGGTATATTTTTTGTACCGCTTCGGTATTTGCGGCATCGCAGCCTATACCCCAAATCGTATCCGTAGGGTAGAGGATAATGCCGCCTTCCTGCACCACTTTAAAAGCTTTGGCAACTTCGTCTCTAAGCATGGTAAACCGTGTTATATACTTCCATTAATTGCGCGGCCAGTTTTTTCTCATCAAAATTAGCAGCATACTTTAAACCTTGTGTTACCATATTTTGCGCGAGGTTTTTATCGTTAAGTATAAGGTTGATTTTTTCTGCCAGTTCAGTTTCATTATCGGGGTTGGTGTATAAGCTATCCGGACCGCCGGCTTCCTCTAAACACGAGCCCGTTGCCGCTATTACAGGTATGCCCGAGCGAAGCGCCTCCAGTACAGGTATGCCAAACCCTTCATACCGCGAGGGGTAAATAAATACCGATGCCATTTGATAAATAGCAGGCAGATCGGTAAAGTTCACACCGGGTAAAAATATCACACGGTGCATTAAGTTATTATTTACTAAGTATAACTTAACCTCGTCCAGGTATTTGGTTGACTTACCCGCAACAACCAGCGGAATATCATCAACATACGATAATGCTTTGGCCAGTAACAACAGGTTTTTGCGCTCTTCAACTGTACCTATACAGAGCAGGAAACTTTTAGGCAAACCATATTTTATGCTAATCGCTTTTTTTTGTTCCTCAGTTTGCCGGCCAATGAAAGCGGGGTCGCAGCCCTGATATATTACTTCTATTTTTTGAGGGTCGATGTGGAGAAGCTCAATAATATCATTTTTTGTTTTTTGGCTTACGGCAACAATTTTATCGGCAACATTACAGGCCCTTTCTACTTTCAATGCATAAATTCGCCGGTTTATCCAGCTAAAATACTGCGGAAAACGCATAAATACGAGGTCGTGAATAGTCACTACCGATTTAACACCGCTCTCCCTGATGCCCAAAGGCAACTCATGGCTTAAACCATGATATAGGTTAATACCGTCGCGCAGCAAATCATTAACAATACCCTTGCTGCGCCACCAGGACTTGAAAAGTTTGCCCTGCGGTGTAAGCGTTTTTATATTGCTGAATTGTTTTAAGAAATTGAGGCGGTTGTTTGGTTTTATTCGGGGAGTATATAAAAAATAGGTGTTTTCGGGATAATACTTTGCCATAGCTTTCACCAGCCATCGGCTGTAATTACCCAGGCCGGTGTTATTTAAGAAAGCTCTTTTTGCATCGTATCCTATTTTCATTTTTAAAGATTTGAGATTTGAGACATGAGATTTGAGATGTATGAATTGGCAATCTCAAATCTCATTTCTCAAATCTCACATCTGTTTACACCGCCACACTATTCTCACGCAAAGCATTATTTAACGACGTTTTTTTATCAGTCGATTCCTTGCGTTTGCCTATAATTAAAGCGCATGGAACCTGGAAATCGCCTGCCGGGAATTTTTTAGTGTACGAGCCGGGTATAACTACCGAACGCGCCGGTACCATGCCCTTATACTCCACAGGATTGCTGCCGGTAACATCGATAATTTTGGTTGACGCGGTTAAAACAACATTCGCGCCTAATACTACTTCTTTTTCCAGGTGTACGCCTTCAACCACAATGGCCCTCGAGCCCAAAAAGCAATTATCTTCAATAATAACCGGGGCGGCCTGTACAGGTTCTAAAACACCGCCAATACCCACGCCGCCGCTCAGGTGAACATGCTTGCCGATCTGCGCGCACGAGCCAACGGTTGCCCAAGTATCAACCATGGTGCCTTCGTCAACATAGGCGCCAATATTTACGTAGGATGGCATGAGTATAACCCCTTTTGCCAAATGCGCGCCATAACGCGCTATAGCGTGCGGCACCACGCGCACACCCGTTGCCTTATAATCGGTTTTTAGTTTCATTTTATCATGGAACACAAAAGGGCCAACTTCAATTTCTTCCATCGAACGGATTGGGAAATATAATATTACGGCTTTCTTTATCCATTCGTTGGTATGCCAGCGGGTGCCTATCAGTTCGGCAACGCGTATTTCGCCTTTGTCCAACCGTTCTATAACGGTTTCAATGGCGTTACTATATTCATTATAAGTTAACAGGTTCCGGTCTTCCCAGGCTTGTTCGATCAATTTTTTCAGGTCTTGCATTGGTATAATTAAACTTTCGACAAATTAAAGAAATTTTGAGCAGAATTGTTTGCTCGTGGGCTTAGTAATAATAAGCTACCGCTTCCAATATTACTTTACAGGCCTTTTGCAACTCATCGGTAGTAATAATGAGGGGCGGTGCTATACGCATGGCATTATCATAATGTAAAAACCAATCGGTAATTACGCCGTTGGCTATACAGCGGTCAATTATTTTTTTGTTGAGCTCGAAGTCTTCCAGTTCAATAGCCAGCATTAACCCCATGCCGCGTATTTCTTTTATTGCAGGGTGGATCAATAAGCTCCTAATTATAGTTTCCTTTTCGGGTACTGTGGCCGCCAGGTTTTCAGTGAGCAGTACTTCCAGCGCGGCCAACCCCGCGGCACAACATACCGGGTGGCCCCCAAAAGTAGTAATATGGCCCAGCATGGGATTCTCTTTTAACGCGTCCATTATTTTGGTGGATGCTATAAAAGCGCCTAAGGGCATACCGCCGCCCAATGCTTTGGCTAATAGCAATATATCAGGCACAATGCCAAAATGTTCAAAAGCGAACAGTTTGCCGGTGCGGCCAAAGGCAGTTTGTATCTCATCCAGTATCAATAATGTGCCGGTGGTATCGCAGCGTTTGCGCAGGGCCTGCATATAGGCGACATCGGGCACACGCACACCGGCTTCGCCCTGTATAGTTTCTATAATAACGCAGGCAGTTTGGCTGGTGATCAAGTCAAGGTCATCCGTATGGTTAAAACGGATAAAGTTAACGCCCGGCAATAGCGGACGATAGGCTTGTTTATATTCCTCGTTACCCATTACACTTAATGCCCCATGGGTACTGCCATGATAGGAGTTATGGCAGGCGATGATCTGCTGCCGCCCGGTAAAGCGTTTGGCTAATTTCAAGGCCCCTTCAACAGCCTCGGCGCCCGAGTTTACAAAATAAACAGACTGTAAATTTCCGGGAAGCAGGGAAACCAGTTTTTCTGCGAATTTTACCTGCGGGGCTTGTACATATTCGCCATAAACCATCAGGTGCATATATTTATCAACCTGTTGTTTTATGGCGTTTATAACCTGCGGATTACCATGCCCCAGGTTGCTTACGCCTATACCCGAAATAAGATCGGTATACGCCTTCCCGCTTTTATCATACAGGTATATACCCTCGGCGTGTTCAAATTCAAGCAGTAGCGGAAAATCCGTTGTTTGGGCGTTATGAGCTAAAAATAATTGGCGAAGAGTTAACATAGCGCCCAAAAATACAAAAGGCTTACCACTTTATGTGTTAAGCCTTTATTCGTTAAATGAAATATCTTTTGCTTACGGCTGCTCGTGTAACTTTCTTATCAATTCATCATTAAACTCATGTTCACTTTTAAGTAATTCGCTTACCT
>CAISKH010000423.1 GCA_903885865.1 uncultured Mucilaginibacter sp. | reverse complement strand
CTCTTACGTATTTTTATATCAGCAAAGCAAAAACGAGCGCATCCTGCTCGACTTTTTAACCCAGAACTGCTGCCCGGTTTATTGGAACACAACTTTAACATCGTTAAAGCAAACCGCTCAGCAGGTCGAAGTACAACTACAAACAGGTACAGAAACCGTTACGCTAACCGCCGACTGGTTGGTCGGTGCTGATGGTACCCATAGCGCCGTACGCAAGCAATTGCAAATTCCGTTTAACGGCGATACTTATGCCAATGAGTTTTTCCTGGCAGATTTAGCACTGGATAATAAAGAATTGACCGGCACACAGGTGCAGTTATACTGGGCAAAGGCAGGCCTTTCTGCATTTTTTCCACTACCGGAAGATAATAGCTACCGGGTTATTGGCAATATACCACCCACAACTGAATTTAAAGATGAAGTGCAATTGGAGGACGTATTGCCACATTTGAATGCCGTTACTGGCATGAACATTAAAGTAGTTCATAACAACTGGTTCACCACCTATCGCCTGCATCACCGTATGGCCGATAATTTCAGGCAGCAACGCTGCTTTTTAGCGGGCGATGCGGCGCATATTCACTCGCCGGTTGGCGGTCAGGGCATGAACACCGGTTTGCAGGATGCTTATAACCTGGCCTGGAAACTGGGAGGCGTGATAAATGGCCGGCTAAAGGAACCTATTTTAGATACCTATGCCGCTGAACGTATGCCCGTAGCAAAGGGGCTTTTAAATACTACGGATAAAATTTTTAAAGTAATTATGTCGGCCAGCTGGCATATTATGTTATTTAAAAAATGGATAATGCCCCGGATGCTGAAGTTTGCCTGGGGCAGGAAGGGTTTGCGGGAGCTGTTTTTTAACAGGGTATCGCAAATATTTATTAATTACAGGCATAGCACCTTAAGCTTGCATTTAAGCAATGCCAAAACGGTCAAAGCCGGCGACCGTCTGCCCTACCTGAAAATATTCGACGAAAAGAAACAGGAAGAAACCGACTTGCATGAATGGTGCGCCAATCCTGGTTTTACATTGATTATTTTAGGCAAACTGCCGGAGTTTGACCTGTTTACCCTTGCCAAATGGATAACACAAAACTATGGCGCGGGCCTGAATTTTTTTTACTTGCCGCCATCGGGCAAGAACGCGGATGTATTTAAGAAATTTGAAGTGAAAGGGCGTAGAAACAAAGCATTGATAGTTCGCCCGGATATGCATATAGGGCTTATTAATGATGCTGTAGACATGGAGATAATGGATAATTATTTGCATAATGTAGCCGGGTTGGCAAGAGTTTGATACGTTCAGCCTGACTTAACGCATAGTCAGCCGTGAATAGTTTCAGCTTTACCATAGTTTTTTATCACATGCGCCTCATAGGCTAAAAATTCTTTCCAGCGTTTTTCTACGTTAATATTTTCAGCATATTTTTTAGCCAGGTTAATAAACATTGTATAATGTGTAGCTTCGCTTATCATTAGTTCATGATAAAACGCGGCAAGCTGTGCATCGTTAATGTTTTCTGATAATACCTTGAAACGCTCACAGCTTCTTGCCTCAATCATTGCCGAAAACAGCAAACGGTCAATTAGCTGTGCTTCCCTGCCGCCGCCAATAATAATGAACTTACGCAGCTCGTTAACATAATCATCTTTGCGTTCGCGGCCCAGTATATAGCCGCGCTGCAAAATAATTTCATGCACGCGCTTAAAATGATCTATTTCTTCAAGCACAAGGTCGGTCATTTGCTGCACCATTTCGCTCAGGTTGGGGTTTTGAACAATCAGTGTGATGGCATTGCTGGCAGCTTTCTGTTCACAATAAGCATGGTCGGTAAGCAGTTCTTCAATATTGCTTTCAACCACATTTTTTACCCATTTAGGGTCGGTGGGTAGTTGTAGTTTCAGGATGGTTTTTTCGCTCATTTTGACAAAATAATTATAGCGATAGGTTTAAAACCCATCGCTATTTTACCCATCTATTTATTTCCTATACAAGGCCTTGCTCTCAATAAATTCTAAAACCGCATCCGGAACAAAGTATTGCACATTTTTCTTTTCGGAGATGGATTTGCGGATAAATGTTGCCGATAGTTCCATTTGCGGTGTCATGGTTATAGTTACTGATGGATGTGAGGCCAGCTCGGCATTTTCATAACCGGGGCGCGGATAAACGTAAATTTGGTAATCGCGCAATATCAGTTTATAATTTTTCCACTTAGGCAGGCTCACCAGGTTGTCTGACCCCATAATGAGCGCGAATTCATGCTCGGGGTATTTTTCTTTTAGGTGGGTTAAAGTATCAATGGTATATGACGGCTGGGGCAGTTTCAACTCAACATCGCTAACTTTTATGTTGTTTGAATTATCGGTAGCCAGCTTGGCCATTTCCAGGCGGTCGTAAGTATTGATCAGGTCGCCATATTTTTTCAGCGGATTTTGCGGCGATACCACCAGCCAAACTTTATCAAGCGTGGTATAGTTAGCTAAGTAATTAGCTATAATGAGGTGACCTATATGTATGGGGTTAAATGAACCGAATAGTAGCCCTATTTTCATTCTTGTTCATGGTTAATAGTTCATAGATAATAGTGGCGAACAGAAAGCAATTATATTGAGGGCTTCACCATGATCTATGAATCATCAACTATAAACTACTTTACGATAGAAAATCCCGCACCAACACTTCGGCCTCTTTGCACGCCGTTTGAAGATCGTGATTTTTTAGTATAATATCAAATTTGGGCGCATAATTCAATTCTTTTTCAGCTTTAACAAAGCGTTCCCTTAGTTTTTCGCCGTTATCGGTCCCTCTTGCTATCAAACGCTCTTTAAGAACATCTAACGACGGGGGTTGAACAAATATGGCTAAGGCCTGTCCGTTGTACTTACGTTTTAGGTGTAAACCGCCTTCCACGTCAATATCAAAAATTACCGTTTTGCCTTTTTTCCATATGCGCTCAATTTCCGAGCGTAACGTTCCGTAAAAAGTGCCCGAGTACACTTCTTCAAACTCTACAAACTGCTTTTTGGCTATTCGGTGCAAAAATTCTTCCTTGCTAATGAAATGATAGGCTTTGTCGTTTACTTCGTCGGCACGGGGCTTGCGTGTAGTAGCCGAAACAGAAAACTCCAGCTCCGGAAATTTAGTGAGCAGGTGCTGAACTATGGTAGTTTTACCGGCCCCTGATGGTGCTGAAAATATAACGAGTTTTCCCTTCGGGTTCATGGTTAATAGTTCATGGTTCATGGTGAGTGGTTTATAGTATATAGCCGGTTATGCCATCAACTATGAACCATCAACAATGAACTTTTACAATACATTCAATAATTGTTCTTTAATTTTTTCGAGTTCTTCTTTCATTCCCACCACCAGTTTTTGTATACCGGCATCATTTGCTTTTGAACCCAAAGTGTTTATTTCACGCCCGATTTCCTGCGAAATGAAGCCCAGTTTTTTACCATTGGCATCCGCGTTTTTTAATGTTTCGATAAAATAATCGCAATGGGTTTTTAACCGTATTTTTTCTTCGGTAATATCCAGCTTGTCAATATAATAGATCAGTTCCTGCTCTAAACGGTTCTGATCTATAGCCTCGCGGCCGGCGGCTTCGCTTAAAAACTGATTAAGGCGTTCGCGTATAACGGGGACGCGTTTAGGTTCTTCTATTTCGATCAATTTTAAATTTTGCAGGATAATATCAATGCGGAACTTAACATCCTGTTCCAGGGTATTTCCTTCATCGCTTCTGAATTGCTGAAAAGCGGCCATAGCGTGGTTAAATGTATTTTCAACAATTTTCCATTCTTCTTCTGATACCGTTTCCTCGTCGTATTTTACCACTTCGGGCAGGTTAAGGGCCAGCCCAAGCAGGTTATTTACAGGTTCACCCAGGTCGTTACTCACTTCTTTTAGCTGCTTATAGTAGTGTTTTAACAGTTCGGCATCAATACCGGCAGCCTTAACCGAAGAATTTGCCTGTTCAACATTGATGGATAAATTCACCTTGCCGCGCTCTATTTGCTTGCTGCAATCATTACGCAGCTGAAATTCTTTTTCGGAAAATATTTTGGGCAGCCGTAACGACAGTTCGAGAAATTTACTGTTCAGGGATTTTATTTCGACGGTGTATTTTACATTACCCGAATCAAAACTGGCAATTCCATATCCTGTCATGGATTTTATCATGCGCAAAGATAGTTTTTTTGGTGATTAGTGATTAGAGATTAGTTAATTAGTGACCGGGATTTACCCAAACAATTTTTAACAAATCTCTACCCTACAATCTCTAATCACTATTTTTAACATTTTTTTACATTTGCACCCAAATACAATGTTTATTTTTACAGATTGAATAAATCACCCATGCATTACCGTTTTATTGCAGCAACTATACTTTGCTACTTCCTGGCATTGAGCGCTTCGGCACAGCAATTATTTACGGTTAAGGGGATAATATTTAAAAAAAACACACCCATAACCATATCGCAGGGCGTAGTAAGCAACCTAACCCGGAAAAATATAGCTACTACAATGAGCGATGATCTCGGCGATTTTCATATCCTGGCTGAAATGGGTGATACCCTTTTATTTAAAAAAGCCGATTACGCGGCGCAGACTATGGTAGTTCAAAGCCATGTTGATCTGTCGGTATACCTGCAGCCTATAATTCATTTAAATGAGGTGAATATAAAAGACGTAAGCAAGACCCAGGAAATGAAAGATGTACTTGATGACTACAAGAAAAAAGACCAGTATTATACATTAAAGCCAAGTGCGTGGTCAATAGCGAATTCGCCTTTAACGGGATTATATGAATTATTTGGTAAGGGGCCGGCCGAAGCTAAAAAGTTCAGGCAATATTCAATAGACGAGCAGGAACGCATGGAGGTTAGTAAACGCTATACCAAAAAACTGATTCTGCAGGTAACTAATATGCCCGAAAACGAGGTTAAAGATTTTATGCTCGCCTTTACCCCCTCATACGCTGATATACAAACTTGGAATGATTATGATATTATAAACTATATCAAAAGATCATACGAGTACTTCCAGAACAACAAAAACTCCTTAAAGATCCAAAAGCTGTATTGATATCGAATTTCCGATGTTGGATTTGGGATTTAGATAGTTGATTAAAAAGTAAATCCGATATAATTATATTCCTAAAGCCTCGCAGGCCCTCTCGGCAGCCAATTTTTCGGCGTTCTTTTTGCTGAATTCCTTCCCGGTCCCCATCATCTGTCCGTCAACACTGGCTTGAACGGTAAACAGTTTTGTATTTTCGCCGTCTTCGTTCTCCACAAGGTCGAATGAAATATCCTTGCTGTGCCGCTGGCACCACTCTATGAGTTTACTTTTAAAATTGGTTTCTGTTTGTTCAAGCGTATGGATGTCAATATGCGATTTGATAATATGGTTCACTAAAAAATGGCGGGTAAAATCATAGCCCTTGTCCAGGTATACGGCACCTACTAATGCCTCAAAAGCATCTCCGAGTAATGAACCCTGCCTTGTTGGCCCTAAGGCGCGGCTATCATATTCTATTAACTGCTCAAACCCCAGCTTGCGGGCCAGTTGGTTAAGGTTTACCCGGCTTACTATTTTTGAACGCAGTTCGGTTAAAAAGCCTTCATCCTCATAGGGGTATAGCTTAAAAAGCACTTCGGCAACTACACTTCCCAAAACGGCATCGCCTAAAAATTCAAGGCGCTCATTACTGTTCTTTACACCTTTTTTTACATTTTGCGCTGCCGACCGATGGCGAAATGCCAGCCGGTATAACGACAAATTGCCCGGCACAAACCCGAGCAAATTTTTTAAAATTTTAACGTATTTTCTGTGCGGAGATAGGTATAGCTTATATAACCGGCTTACTGGCATTGATTATTATGCTTCGTATTTTTTAAATATCACAGAAGCATTATGGCCCCCAAAGCCAAAACCATTGCTTTGCGCTATCCTTACCTCCCTTTTTTGAGCGGTATTAAATGTAAAGTTTATTTTAGCATCAAAAGTAGGGTCGTCGGTAAAATGGTTAATAGTTGGCGGAATAATGCCGGTATTTAAAGCCAATATAGATGCAATAGCTTCGACCGCACCGGCTGCCCCTAATAAATGGCCTGTCATTGATTTTGTTGAGCTAATATTTATTCGATAAACATCTTCGCCAAAAACATCCTGTATGGCTTTAACTTCCTGCGGATCACCGATAGGGGTTGATGTTCCGTGAACGTTTACATAATCAATATCCGATGGCTTTAAGCCTGCGTCTTGTAAAGCGGCCCTCATTACCAGGGCGGCACCCAACCCGTCGGGATGCGGGGCCGTCATATGATAAGCATCAGCACTCATGCCGCCGCCGAGCATTTCGGCGTAAATTTTGGCGCCGCGTGCCTTCGCATGTTCCAGTTCCTCTAAAATAATGGTGCCTGCCCCTTCGCCCGCAACAAAGCCATCTCTGTCAAGGTCAAACGGGCGCGATGCGGTTGCCGGATCATCATTGCGTACCGATAAAGCGTGCATGGCATTAAACCCCCCTATACCCGCCTCATTAATGATAGCTTCTGAACCGCCCGATATAAACATATTTGCTTTACCCAGGCGGATGTAATTAAATGAGTCGATAAGGGAATTGTTTGATGAAGCGCAGGCCGAAACAGTTGAGAAATTTGGTCCCCGCAAACCATATTTAATAGAAATATGCCCGGGGGCAATATCGGCTATCATTTTTGGTATAAAGAAGGGATTAAAACGAGGTGTTCCGTCGCCTTTTGCAAAGTTAACTACTTCGTCTAAAAAAGTTTTCAACCCCCCGATGCCCGATCCCCATATAACGCCTATACGGCTGGTATCCAGTTTTGAAAAATCTAACCCTGCATCTTTTACAGCTTCTTCGGTTGAATATAACGCGTATTGAACAAATGGATCCAGCTTTCGCGCATCCTTTCTGCCTAAAAAGGCATCGGCATCAAAGTTTTTTACTTCGCAGGCAAATTTGGTTTTGAATAGTGTTGTGTCAAAACTTTTAATTAAAGCTGCGCCACTCACCCCATTGATCAGGGAGTTCCAATATTCAGGAACGCTGTTGCCAATCGGAGTAAGTGCCCCAAGCCCGGTTACTACAACTCGTCTAAACTCCATTTAATTGAATTAGAGAGCTTTATTTAACGTTTTTTTCAAGGTAAACAATGGCTTGGCCCACTGTGCCAATTGTTTCGGCCTGATCGTCAGGAATAGCCACATTAAATTCTTTTTCAAACTCCATGATTAATTCCACGGTGTCTAAGGAGTCAGCACCAAGATCATTGGTGAAGCTAGCCTCGGGTGTTACTTCACTTTCGTCAACACCTAATTTTTCTACGATTATAGCTTTTACTCTTGAAGCGATATCAGACATACTATTATAGTTTAATGATTAATAAATTTAGTGCAAAGAAAAATAAAATCTATCAAATATCAAATCTAAAACTTTTTAGTTTGGATGTAACAAAATTTTAGCTTAAAAGATTTCAATTTGTATTTTTACCGGCGTAAATGTAATGATATTTGAATAGGAAAATTTTAAAGTTTGAGATAGATCTCGATTTTGTGCTTATTGCAGTAACAACTTCGCTAAAAGACTATCGCGTTTGTTATCTTATTAACAAATATTTAAATTTTAATTTCGCCAGAACTGAGGATCTATCTGTTGATATTTACCCGGGCGCCCCGTCTTCCCGCTTCTCCTTGTTCCTTTATAAATGGGAAGCGAGCGATACCGATTTTTATTTTATAGGTAATAAGGGTCCGGATGGCTATCTTATTCCCGAAATGAAAAAAGCCGACTATTTTTTAATGATCAGAAATTATATTGATGAGAGCGACCTTGACAACCTGGTTTCGGCATTAAACCGCATCCCCGAAATTGTTGCCGCGGTAAAGATTGACCCGAAAAAAATAAAATCACGCGAAAATCTCCTATTTTAGCGCAAAATTTAAAGAATGTTATACCCGACGTATAACATATGGAAACCGATAACTATGAAATTACCTTATAACCGGACTAAAATTGTTGCCACCATGGGGCCGGCATCAGCTAATAAAGATGTACTGTTAGCTATGATAAAGGCAGGTGTAAATGTATGCCGACTTAACTTCTCGCATGGAAAAACCGAAGATCATAAAAAAGTAATTGATACTATAAGAGAGATCAATCAACAGCATAAAACAAACGTGGCCATATTAGCCGACCTGCAGGGCCCAAAAATACGCATAGGTTTAGTGAAGGATGGTGGCATACACCTGGTTAATGGCACACATATTAATATAACTACGCACGAATGCATTGGCGACGATAACCGGATATATATAACTTACGATACCTTTCCGCAGGATGTGCAAGCCAATGAAATTATTTTATTGGATGACGGAAAGATACAAATGCGGGTAATTGAAACCAATAAAACCGATACGGTAGTTTGCGAAGTGGTTCATGGCGGCATTTTAACCTCACGAAAGGGCGTTAACCTGCCAAACACCAAAGTGTCTATACCTAGTTTAACTGAGGAGGACCTGGAGAACCTGAAATTTGCCCTGGAGTGGGATGTAGATTGGGTGGGCCTTTCGTTTGTGCGTAATGCTGACGATATTACCGAGCTGAAACAAATTATAAGCCGCAGCGGAAAAGCGGCCAAAGTAATTGCCAAAATTGAAAAACCCGAAGCCATTGAAAACATTGACGCTATAATTGAAGCTACCGATGGCGTAATGGTTGCCCGTGGCGACCTGGGCGTTGAAATGCCGCTGGAAGAGGTGCCATTACTGCAAAAAATGATAGCCCGCAAATGCCGCGCGGCCTCAAAACCGGTAATAGTAGCCACCCAGATGCTGGAATCAATGATAACTACCCCGCGCCCAACCCGCGCCGAAGTAAACGACGTTGCCAACTCGGTTCTGGATGGTGCCGATGCTGTTATGCTGAGTGGCGAAACATCAGTTGGCGAGTTCCCGCTGATCGTTATTGAAACAATGGCGAAAATTGTACGCAACGTAGAAGAACTGGGTTATCCTTATAATTCCCCAAAAGAAACCCAGTTAGATACAACTTCACCGGGATTTCTAAGCGATGCGGTATGCGAATCGGCGGTTTATCTGGCCGGCCATACCAACGCGGTAGGGGTGGTATGCATGACTATTTCGGGTTATTCGGCTTTTCAAATTTCAAGCTACAGGCCAAAAGCGCGTAGTTTTATTTTTACTTCAAACAAGCACCTGTTAAACGCGCTTAGCCTGCTTTGGGGCGTACGTACCTTTTATTACGATAAGGAGGAGAGTACAGACCAAACCATCAGCGATGTAAACAACATACTTAAAGCCGAAAACCTGGTACTAGCCGGCGATGTGGTTATTAATACCGCCGCCATACCTATTGTTAAACATGGCAAAACAAATATGCTTAAAGTGACGGTAATTGAGTAACCAATGGTGAATTGTGAGTAGTGAATGTTTATTACTTATTGACTCCCGATAGCTATCGGGATCACCACTGCCTATTCACTAATATATCTCAGCAAGGCAAACCTTAAAAAAAACAATATCAGGGTTGCCAAAATAATAATCCCAGTATATTCTTAATATTTCCATAACCTTAATTATTTATAGCGTTTCTATTTTCGACTGTATTGCTTTATTAAAGTTTAACGTGGTATTTCTGCAATTCTTATCATCCTTCTCGTAATCAAGCCCGAATATAGGTTAAATCTGTTTAAAAAAATTGTTAATTATAATTTTCCACACCATTAATTAGCTGTAAACTACTTATTTACCCCCTGGTGCATTAAATCAGGGCATCTACTCCACAGGGTGTGGAAAACTCTTGATAGGCTTTCCTGCTGCATAAAATTAGATTTGGATTAAAACCCCTAAAATGTTTTACCGGTTTATAAATTCTTATTAATTCATACGGATATGGGCGAGAAACTGACAAAAAAAACTGCAAAGGCAGCTAAAGGACTGAAAGTTGACAGGTACTTTAGTAAAGAAGGCGTTAATGTATATGATCTTTTCAAATACGAGACGCGATCGTCAGTTATCCGCAATCCCGCCGGCGATGCCGTATTTGAAATGAACGATGTAGAAGTACCATCAACCTGGTCGCAGGTGGCTACCGATATACTCGCCCAAAAATATTTCCGCAAAGCGGGCGTTCCGCAGGCCGATGGCTCAACGGGCTCAGAAAAAAGTATCAAACAGGTTGTACACCGCATGGCCAATTGCTGGAAGGCCTGGGGCACACGCTTTGGCTATTTTGCTTCACCAAAGGATGCCGATATATTTTATGACGAAATAGTTTATACACTAACCGGCCAGTTAGCCGCGCCAAACTCGCCGCAATGGTTCAATACAGGCCTGCATACTTCGTACGGTATAACAGGGAAGCCGCAGGGGCATTATTATGTTGACCCCGGTACAGAAATGCTTACCAAATCAACATCGGCGTATGAGCGTCCGCAGCCCCATGCCTGCTTTATACTTTCGGTTGATGACGACCTTGTGAACAAGGGCGGCATTATGGACCTTTGGGTACGCGAGGCCCGTATATTTAAGTACGGATCGGGCGTGGGCACCAACTATTCAAAAATTCGCGGCGATAACGAGAAACTTTCAGGCGGTGGTCATTCATCGGGCCTCATGTCGTTTTTAAAAATAGGCGACCGCGCTGCCGGGGCCATTAAATCGGGCGGCACTACGCGCCGCGCGGCTAAAATGGTTTGCCTTGACCTTGATCATCCCGAAATTGAAAGCTTTATAAACTGGAAGGTTGAAGAAGAGAAAAAAGTTGCCGCGTTAATAGCTGCCGGTTATTCGTCAGACTACGAGGGCGAAGCCTACCGTACCGTATCGGGGCAAAACTCCAATAATTCGGTGCGCATACCTAACAGCTTTTTCCGGTCATTGAAAAATGGCGCTAACTGGGACCTCACCAGCCGGATGACGGGGAAAGCTATTAAATCTGTATCCTCACAAAAACTATGGGATGATATAGCGTTTGCCGCGTGGGCATGTGCCGACCCTGGCGTACAGTTTGACAGCACGATAAACGAGTGGCATACCTGCCCCGAAGGGGGGCGTATTAACGCCTCAAATCCCTGTTCAGAATATATGTTCCTGGATAATACCGCCTGTAACCTGGCTTCTATTAACCTGGCGCATTTTTTTGATACTAAAACCCGTGCGTTTGATGTGCGGGGCTTTGAACACGCCTGCCGTATATGGACTATTGTGTTGGAAATATCGGTATTAATGGCGCAGTTCCCATCAAAGGAAGTAGCACAATTATCATACGATTACCGTACTTTAGGTTTGGGTTACGCCAATTTAGGTTCGGCTTTAATGGTAAACGGCATTCCTTACGACAGCGATAAGGCCCGCGCCATAGGCGGGGCAATAACGGCTATAATGACGGGCACCGCTTATGCCACCTCGGCAGAAATGGCGCGTGAGTTAGGCACTTTCAGCAGGTATGAAGACAATAAGCAACACATGCTGCGTGTAATGCGCAACCATCGGTACGCGGCGTATAACTCAGTTGAGAATTATGAAGGATTAGAAATCCTGCCTCCGGGAATTGATCAGAAAAACTGCCCCGACTATTTGCTCAGCGCCGCTTGTAATGCCTGGGATAAGGCGGTTAATATGGGCGAGCAATATGGCTACCGAAACGCACAAACCACTGTTATTGCTCCAACAGGCACCATAGGCCTGGTAATGGACTGCGACACTACCGGCATAGAACCCGATTTCGCGCTGGTGAAGTTTAAAAAATTATCAGGCGGCGGTTATTTTAAAATTATTAACCAGGCCGTACCCGAAGCATTAAGCAATTTGGGCTATAATAAAGATGAGGTTACTGCTATAGTTAACTATGCCAAAGGCGCGGCAACCCTAAAAGGCGCCCCGCATATTAATACAGATACACTTAAGGCCAAAGGTTTTACAGATGAGGAACTGGAAAAACTGGATAAAGGCCTGGCTTCTGCTTTCGAGATCGGCTTTGCATTTAATATATGGAGCCTGGGCGAAGGCTGTTTAAAACGGTTAGGAATAACTGCCGACCAGTACAACGCGCCTGATTTTAATGTGTTGCGTGTGTTAGGCTTTAACAGGAAACAGATCGCTGAAGCAAACGAATATATTTGCGGCACCATGACCATTGAGGGTGCACCCTACTTAAAAGAGGAGCATTACCCTATATTTGATTGCGCCAATAAATGCGGTGCAACCGGCGAGCGCTATATTCACGCACATGGCCATATTAAAATGATGGCTTCGGCCCAACCTTTTTTATCGGGGGCCATATCAAAAACTATTAACCTGCCGCATGAGGCTGTAGTTGACGAGATCAAAGATTGCTATGAACTGTCATGGCAATTAGGCTTAAAGGCAAACGCACTATACCGCGACGGTTGTAAACTCTCACAGCCATTATCAACCAAATCAGACACCAAGGAGGAAACAGAGACCAAAATTGAAACTGTAGAAGAGGTGTTAGGCGAGGCCGCTAACGCGAAACTGAGCGACCTGACCTCTGAACAGGTTATTGAAGCGGCAATGGCTATTATGGACAAATCAAAGGATACCAACTTTATGCGCCAGCTTTCGCGGGTGGTGCAAAAAAAGAGCCTGCCTTATAAACGCCGCGGTTATACCCAAAAAGCAAGTATTGACGGGCAAACCGTATTTGTACGTACCGGCGAATATGAAGATGGTACATTAGGCGAGATATTTGTTGATATGCATAAAGAGGGTGCTACCTTTCGCTCGTTAATGAATTGCTTTGCCATAGCGGTTTCAGTTGGTTTGCAGTACGGCGTTCCGTTAGAAGAATATGTAGAGAAATTTACATTTACCCGTTTTGAGCCTGCCGGCATGGTAGTTGGCCATGCCAATATAAAAAGCTCGACCTCTATTATTGATTATATTTTCAGGATGTTGGGTTATGAATACCTTGACCGCACCGACCTGGTACACGTTATTACCCCTGCAGCTATTATTGATAACCCTCAAATGGCCGACGAGGATTTTAATACCGACGAAACAAATATTTATACACCGGCCGAACAATCAACGGCCCCTGACGGCGGCAGTAAAAGACAATTAAGTGTTGACCTGAGCATGGGCGTGCAAAGTGACGCACCAGCCTGTAATGTTTGCGGGCATACTACTTTACGCTCGGGCACCTGTTATAAATGCTTAAACTGCGGCAACTCCATGGGATGCAGCTAATAAGCTAAAAAAATAATCTTTACTATTTTCTTAAAGGCCACTTAGTTCTAAGTGACCTTTTCGCTTTCTAAAACTGCACATTTAGTTGATTGTAATTTTATTGTTACATATATTTTTACATATATTGCACTTTAATTATATTAGCTGTAGATTAAACCCCAATTGAAAAGTTGATTAAACACGTGTGGAGATATGCCCTTATGGCATATGTAGCGCTTTTAAGCGCCGGGATGGTATATGGACAAGATAAACAGGATTCGCCCCAGGAGTTAAGGCGGCAAACCGATGCCAAAACTGTCATAAGTAATTTTTTCAGCAAAAAACATAGCGCCGACACCGCCGAAAAAAGGCCTTCCTATTTTTCTACTCTTCCCTCTGCGGGTTTTAACCCAAGCGTAGGTCTTTCCCTGGGCGTAACTTCAACGGGCGGAAAAATATTTGGCAACCCTAAAACCACGACATTTTCTGTAATTAATGCAAATGCCTACGCGTCAACCTTTGGCCTGCTATCACTTGAAGTCAAGAATAATATATTTACCAATAACGACCTGTTCAATGTACAAGGAGGGCTGCAGGTTGGTAAAACAGTAGCACTTGATTATGGGGTGGGTACCGGCCGAAAGGTTCAGGGCGATGGTGCTTTTTCATTAAATGATTTTCCGCTTGACAATAACCCGGATGTTTTTCCCATTAAATTCGCTTATCTTAAATTTTCGGAAAGATTATACCGAAAAGTGTTTGAGCATGTATACGCAGGCGCCGGGGTTATTTTTGATAAATACAGTAATATTGATGATGAACGGAAAACCGGAGCCAATATCAACACCCATAATTACAGGTATAGCACTATCCATGGTTATCCTTCTTCGGGTTATTCAGACAACGGAATGTTGTTTAACGTAGAGTATAACTCGCGCGACCAGATAAACCGACCCTACAAAGGGATGTATGCCGATATTGTTTTAAGGGTGAACCAGGGGTGGATGGGAAGCGAACATAACTCGGTACAAATAAAAACCGAATTCAGGAAATATTGGAGCTTATCAAAGGCTAACCCTGAACACGTGCTGGCATTCTGGTATTGGGCTAGTTATTTAGTTAGTGGCAGTATACCTTATTTGGAGCTACAGGGAACAGGCAGCGACCCCGCTAACCGTATTGGCCGGGGCTATACCATTGGTCGCTTTAAGGGAACTTCATTTGCGTATTGCGAAGGGGAATACCGTTTTCCCATCACCAAAAATAAATTATTTAGCGGAGTTGTCTTTGCCAATGAAGAAACAGCCAGTAACAGCAACAATTCTATTAAACTGCTCGAATATATGGAGCCGGGTACAGGCGTAGGTTTACGTATATTATTTAACAAATATACCCGCTCAAACCTTTGTATTGATTACGGCATAGGCAACTACAACTCAAGCGGGCTGTTCCTTGGATTGAACGAGGTTTTTTAATCTTTATTTTTCAGACATTCAACCTGCCCTCATACGCATCGGTAGAGGTTATGCCTCCTTCGGGAAGGCTGCGGTGCGGCCTGTTTAAAACCGGCGACCCTTCAGCAAAAACACCTTTAATTACCAATACCAATCCAAACAAGAAATGCGGCCACCATATTTCCGAAGAAAAGGCATATATCCATGGTAGGGCCAATAAAAACGCTCCCATAAAAATATCAACACAGTTTTGCATCTGCATGGGTAAAACTTTTAGAAAACCCAACGGGTTATCGCTAAAAATTGCCATAATGAACTGCAGCCATCCCATATACAGCGGCACTAATAAACCGGCGGCTATGGTTACATGTAAAAAGCCAAATAACCACGGAGATAGCATTAACAGCAATGCTGCCGCGTAATTTATAAATCCGTAAAATGTTCTTGAAATAAAGGGTTTCATTGTATATTAATGTTTTTATCCGCCGTCAAAAATAATAATTTATGCAGAAAATCCTTTGTTTAAATTAAAAAAAGAGGGGCTGCTAAGAAGCAACCCCTAATAAGTTTAAGCAAAATAATATTTTTGTTGAGCTTTTAAACCGTACGCACAGTTGCAGCCTTATTGTTATGCATTAGTTACGCTGGTTTTTTTTGCAATTTTTGAAGCAACAAACGAAAACAGGCCCAGTATAATACCAAACGCTGCGCCGAACAACGGCCCGAAAACAAGCATCATCATTCGCGGGTGGGTGCCTGTATACATAGCCGCCATATCAGGATGGTTTGATGTATAGGTAGAATAAAAAAAGCCATGCGCCCCGGTTATCCATACGCAATTAACCATGCTCACTAAAAAGCCGTGTAAAAAAAATTTGCCCGGAGCAGCCTTAGCAATTACAAAAGCGCAAAAAACGAATATTACCAGCCAAAAAGCGGGTTCATATTTTTCAGGGATCAGGGATATGGTGGCGAAAGCCATTATCAACCCGAAAATAGATAGTTGAAAGATAAGTTTCCAGTTCATAATTTGATTATTTTTATATAAATGTAAATAATAATCAATACAATCAAATGATATTCAAT
>CAISKH010000422.1 GCA_903885865.1 uncultured Mucilaginibacter sp. | reverse complement strand
TGGATAGGGAAAAGTATTGGGGCATCGGTTAAATTCCCGATTGAGAATCAAGAATCAAGAATCAAGAGTCAAGAGTTTATTGAGGTTTTTACTACAAGGGTTGATACCATTTTCGGGGTAACATTTTTTGTAATTGCCCCCGAGCACGACTTAGTGGCAGACCTAACTACAACCGAACAAAAAGGCGAAATTGAAGCCTATATAGCACAAACCAATAAAAAATCAGAGCTGGACAGGATGGCTGATGCTAAAACAGTATCGGGTGCGTTTACGGGCAGCTACGTGCTTAACCCGCTTACTGATGAAAAAGTGCCCGTTTATATCGCTGATTATGTGCTGGCGGGATATGGCACCGGTGCGGTAATGGCCGTGCCATCAGGTGATCAGCGGGATTATTTGTTTGCCAAACATTTTGGCCTGCCCATAGTGCCGATAATGGATATACAAAACATTGAAACCGAAGCCGACCCTACAAAGGAGGGGCGCTATATCAATTCGGATTTTATGAACGGCCTTACTTATAAAGAAGGTATCGCCGCTGTAATTGCCAAACTCGAACAGATGGGCGCCGGAAAAGCCAAAGTAAATTACCGCATGCGGGATGCTATTTTTGGCCGCCAGCGTTATTGGGGCGAGCCTGTGCCGGTATATTTTAAAGAAGGTTTGCCGCATTTAATAAGCGAAAGCGATTTGCCTCTTTTATTACCCGAAGTAGATAAATACCTGCCTACCGAAAGCGGCGAACCGCCATTGGGCAGGGCAGAGGGGTGGAGTTATAAGAGTCACGAGTCAGGAGTCAGGAGTCAAGATGGGGCTGGCTATGCTTACGAACTAAGCACTATGCCCGGATGGGCCGGCTCAAGCTGGTACTGGTACCGCTATATGGATGCGCATAACGATAAGGAATTTGCATCCAAACAAGCTATTGAATACTGGAAGGATGTTGACCTTTACATCGGCGGCAGCGAACATGCCACCGGCCATTTGCTGTACAGCCGTTTCTGGAACAAGTTTTTGAAGGATATCGGTTTGGTGATGGTGGAAGAACCTTTTAAAAAGTTGATTAACCAGGGGATGATACAGGGCAGGAGTAATTTTGTTTACAGGGTGATTGATGAAGAGGGCAGAGGCACCAATACCTTTATTTCACATGGTTTAATCAGTCAGTATAATACATCACCGCTGCATGTTGATGTAAATATTGTGGAGAACGAAGTGCTGAACATCGACAAGTTTAAACAATGGCGGCCCGAATATGCTGACGCTGAATTTATATTAGAGAAGGGTAAATATATCTCTGGTGTTGAGGTTGAAAAGATGTCGAAATCCAAATTCAACGTAGTTAACCCGGATGATTTGATTGCCCGTTACGGCGCCGATACCCTGCGCATGTACGAAATGTTTTTGGGTCCGCTGGAGCAAAGCAAACCCTGGAACACCAATGGCATTGAGGGCGTATTTAAGTTCCTGCGTAAGTTTTGGCGGTTGTTCCATAATGATGCCTGGGAGTTTAGTGTATCCGATGCAGAGCCAACCAAAGCCGAATTAAAATCACTGCACAAGATCATCCGCAAGGTGGAGGAAGATATTGAGCGTTTTTCGTTCAATACGTCGGTTTCCAGCTTTATGATAGCTGTAAATGAACTAACCGACCTGAAATGCAATAACCGCCAGGTTTTGCAGGCCCTGGTTATTACCCTATCATCCTATGCGCCGCATATTTGCGAGGAACTATGGGTGTTGCTGGGTAATAAGGCTGGGACGTTATCGTATGCCGCCTATCCGAAATATAACCCGGCCTATTTGGTGGAGGATGAATTTGCCTACCCGGTTTCCATCAACGGTAAGACAAAAATGAACCTGAATATTCCGCTTAGCCTGGAGCAACAGGAAGTGGAGGAATTTGTATTGGCCAATGCCGATGTACAGAAATACCTCGACGGAAAATCGCCTAAAAAAGTAATTGTAGTTAAAGGACGAATTGTTAATATGGTGATTTAGAGCGTTTTTAAGTGTTCACGATTTTAGAGCGTGAACGCCCGTGAACGCTTCGTGAACGCTCGTGAACACTGTCTCGCCCTGAAAAAAGTTGACCCTTTTTGTTAATAATCCTGTAATGAGTTTACACATGGTCTTGTCCGGATTTAAGTTGAC
>CAISKH010000421.1 GCA_903885865.1 uncultured Mucilaginibacter sp. | reverse complement strand
GCATAACGGTTACCAGGTTTTGGTTGTTAAAAGTTGAGGGTTTGGCCGGCGACAGTGGCGAAACAATGAGTTTGCGTTCACTCGTTAATACGCCCGTAAAAGCCTTCAGGTCATCGGGAAAAACGGGGCCCACTATCAGATCGCTTGCCCGTATTTGCGGGTTATAGGCGAGCGCATGAGCCTGTGCGGGCGATCCTTTGGTATCATAAACTACCAGTTTATAATTATAGCCCGCCGCGGTCAATGAATCGAGCGCAAGCTTAAACCCCTGGTAATAATCTAACGCGATGATGGCCTGTTTAAAACCGGCAGCGTTAAAAGCAGAGCCGGGGTTAAGGTGGTCCAGCTCAAACGGCAGCAGCAGCGAGATGGTAACTTGTTTTGGCGGCGGTTTTACTGCCGGAGGCACCACGGGCCTAACAACAGGTTTTTCAGTTTCAACTTTTATGGGAGGAGGAGGGGGCGGATGTAGTTTGGGTGTACACGCGGCCGCTACCAGCGCTATTCCTAAATAAAGTAACCACTTATTCCCACTCAATTGTGGCAGGCGGTTTCGAACTGATATCATATACTACCCGGTTAATTCCCTTTACATTGTTAATGATCTCGTTTGAGATTTTGGCCAGCAGGTCATAAGGTAAATGGCACCAGTCTGCCGTCATTCCGTCTAACGATTCTACCGCGCGCAGGCAAATAACGTTCTCATAAGTACGCTCATCGCCCATAACTCCTACCGACTGTACCGGCAAAAATATAGCGCCGGCCTGCCAAACTTTATCATAAACACCGCCACTGCGCAAATTGTTGATATAAATCGCATCGGCTTCCTGTAATATAGCAACTTTTTCGGGTGTAACATCGCCTAATATCCTGATAGCCAGCCCCGGGCCGGGGAAAGGGTGGCGGCCTAATATATTATCATCAATATGCAAAGCTTTGCCAACACGGCGCACTTCATCCTTAAACAAGGTATTTAAAGGCTCAATTACCTTCAGTTTCATAAAATCAGGTAGTCCGCCAACGTTATGGTGCGATTTAATGGTAGCCGACGGCCCCTTTACCGATACCGATTCAATAACATCGGGGTAAATGGTGCCCTGGCCAAGCCATTTCACATCCCGTACCTCGTGCGCGGCATCATCAAATACCTCAATAAACACCCGGCCAATAGCTTTGCGTTTTTTTTCAGGATCGCTTAACCCTTTTAACGCGTCGTAAAAACGTTGTTTGGCGT
The DNA here is from genome assembly GCA_903885865.1 of uncultured Mucilaginibacter sp. Lineage (GTDB taxonomy): Bacteria > Bacteroidota > Bacteroidia > Sphingobacteriales > Sphingobacteriaceae > Mucilaginibacter. The sequence goes on along the minus strand of CAISKH010000421.1, from coordinate 2,593 downwards.
CAATGCCTTTTATATTGAGGCCCATGTGCTGGTACGAGTCGAGTACCGATTGATACTCATCCTTGCGCAGCAAGCCGTTATCAACAAATATGCAATGCAGGTTTTTGCCGATGGCATGGTGAAGCAATACCGCCGCTACGGATGAATCGACCCCGCCCGAAAGGCCAAGCACCACTTTATCATCGCCCAGTTTTTCTTTGAGCGCGGCAATGGTGGTTTCGATGAACGAATCGGGCGTCCAGTCCTGCGCGCAGCCGCAAATATCAACCAAAAAGTTTTGCAGCAATTGCTTGCCATCCAAACTATGGGTAACCTCCGGGTGAAACTGTATGCCATAAGTTTGCGAACCTTGTATCTGGTAGGCAGCAACCCTCACACTATCGGTACTGGCAATGATCTCAAAATTACCGGCAATGCTGGCAATGGTATCGCCATGCGACATCCATACCTGCGAACCCGCGGGTATTTGCTTAAACAGCTGATTTTCTTTATTGATATATTGCAGGTTGGCCCTGCCATACTCGCGTGTGCTGGATGGCAAAACTTCGCCTCCGTGAAAATGTGCCAAATATTGAGCGCCATAACAAACGGCCAAAATGGGCAGCTTGCCGTGGAACTGCGCGAAATCAAAATGCAGGGCGTCTTCCTGGCGTACCGAGTACGGACTGCCCGAAAGTATAACGCCTTTTAGGCTGCTGTCGAATTGGGGGATATGATTAAAAGGGTGGATCTCGCAGTAAATATTGAGCTCCCTAACCCGGCGCGCTATGAGTTGCGTAAACTGCGAACCGAAGTCAAGAATGAGGATTTTTTCTTGCATGGGCAAAGATAGGGATTAGATGGGAGATTTTTGTGAGAATTTCGAATTTCGAAAGTGGGATTTTCGGAGTTAATTGTAATTGAAGAGAGTTAAGAAGATTTTAAAACTTAGCACTACTAAAATGTTTTGATTTATATTTGCCACATGCCTAAAAAAACAATCCTCATCCTACTTATACTCTCCCTCACCCATTTAGCAAAAGCACAAACTGCCGATGCGGTTTACGACCAGTACATGAATTTTAACCTTGCAAGATTGCATGGCGATTTACCCAAATCACTAAAATTGGGCGAAGCTATACTGCCCAATGCCGCTCAATTGCCGGCAAAAAGCCGGATAAGTTTTTATAACGGTATTGCTAAAGTATACGAGGACAGCAACCAGCCCGATAAAGCCGTCCCGTATTACGAATTGGTAGCTGCCGCCGAGCCAAATTTTTATGTTGCGCATCGTGCCCTGGGTTATTTATATTTAATACCGGCAAAACAACTGAACGAAAAATTACAGGCAGCAACACCAGGTACGGCAGACTGGCAGCAACTGTTTGAGCAATACAAAAAAGCAGTGCTTAAAGCATTGCCCCATTTAGAAAAAGCCCAGGCTTGCGATCCGAGCGACGAAACATTGGCGCTAATCAAATTATCATACAGGAATATAAATGATACAGCGGCATTGCAATCATTAAATGGAAGGCTTGCCGCGCTGGCCAAAAACTGTGTTGATATATTGCGCGAATAAGCATATCGGAACACTTGTAATATTAACTACTAAATTCATAGGGATTTTCTTAATTTCGCAGCTTATTACCGCGAATTAAGCAATGGACTATCAATTTAAAGATATAGAGCAAAAGTGGCAGCAATTTTGGGCCGATAACAAAACTTTTAAAGCTGAAGACGAATCCACCAAACCCAAGTATTATGTGCTGGATATGTTCCCTTATCCTTCTGGAGCAGGGTTGCATGTGGGCCATCCGCTGGGCTATATCGCTTCTGATATTTTTGCACGGTATAAACGCTTAAAGGGTTTTAACGTATTACACCCGATGGGTTATGATTCATTCGGATTACCAGCCGAGCAATATGCCATACAAACCGGGCAGCACCCTGCCGTTACTACCGAAGCTAACATTGCTACCTACCGCCGCCAGTTGGACCAGATCGGGTTTTCGTTCGATTGGAGCCGCGAGGTGCGCACCAGTTCGCCCGATTATTATAAATGGACGCAGTGGATATTTATGCGGCTGTTCAATTCTTGGTATAATAAATCGGCTGATAAAGCCGAATCAATTGCCAAACTGGTTGAGCATTTCGAAAAAAACGGATCAGCGGGCATTGATGCTGTTTGTGATGAAGAAGTTGCTTTTTTCACAGCAGGTGAATGGAGGGCTAAAACCTCAAATGAACAACAGGAAGAATTATTAAAATATCGCTTAACCTACCTGCGCGAAAGTACCGTAAACTGGTGCCCCGCATTAGGTACAGTACTAGCCAATGATGAAGTGAAGGATGGTTTCAGCGAGCGCGGCGGTTACCCCGTTGAGCAAAAGAAAATGATGCAGTGGAGCATGCGCATTACTGCCTATGCCGAGCGCTTGCTGCAAGGTTTAGACACCATAGACTGGCCCGAACCCCTGAAAGAAATGCAGCGCAACTGGATAGGGAAAAGTATTGGGGCATCGGTTAAATTCCCGATTGAGAATCAAGAATCAAGAATCAAGAGTCAAGAGTTTATTGAGGTTTTTACTACAAGGGTTGATACCATTTTCGGGGT
>CAISKH010000420.1 GCA_903885865.1 uncultured Mucilaginibacter sp. | reverse complement strand
CTGTTTCTATTAAGGGCGAAGTTAGAAAACCGGGAGAATTTGATTATGCCGATAGTATGAAAGTTGCCGACCTGATTCTTCAGGCAGGCGGTTTTATGGAGGGAGCCAGCTCCAAACGCGTCGGAGTATCACGCAGGGTGTTTGATAGCGATCCGAATGTTCCAAATAGCAGGATAGCTGAGGTATTTAGTATAAATGTTGATGCTAATTTAAAATTTCAAGACATTAATTTTACGCTCAAGCCATTTGATATAGTATCAGTGTATCCTCTACCTGGCTATGAAACCCAAAAAATCGTATATGTAGAAGGAGAAGTAATGTATGCGGGGCCTTATATCATTCAAAAAAAGAATGAAAAAATATCAGACTTAGTTCTGAGAGCCGGGGGATTAACCCTGTCTGCCGATGTTGAAGGCGCCAGTTTAAAAAGAGATAATACATCTGTTCTTGGCGTTGATAAGGCCAAGACCGATGCTACGGGATTAAATAAAGAACGGCTTGACCGTATAAAGCACCTGCAGACAATTTATAAAGATTCGACAAATACGAACGCTGAACAGCTCCGTAATAATTTTGTGGGTATTGATCTGAAAAAAATACTGCAGGATCCGGGCCACGGCGATGACCTGATCTTAGAAGACGGTGATATTTTGCGGGTGCCCAAACAACAGCAAACTGTTAGTGTAAATGGCGAAGTGCTTTATCCAAGCGCCATAGTTTATAGCAGCGGAAAAACTTTAAAGGGATATGTTATAAATGCGGGAGGATTTTCGACGAACGCATTAAAACGAGGTGCATATGTAGTGTACCCAAATGGCACGGTTACCGGAACACACCATTTTTTATTTTTCAGCAGCCATCCAAAAATTAAACCGGGCAGTGAAATATATATACCAAAACAGTCCGAAAAGAAAGGATTAACAGCACAGGAACTAGTTGGCATATCAACGGGAATAGTATCATTGGGAGCAATTATTTTGACACTTATCGCCAATAAGACATTATAATGAATAAAGATTATATGCCAACTGTGGAACTACCGGAGGATGAAATTTCCTTAAAGGATTTAATTCTGAAAATGAAGGAATGGTGGCGTTTTCTTTTATCTAAATGGGTAATTATTTTAATAGCGGGTATAATTGGTGGCGGATTAGGATTAACATATGCCTGGTTAAAAAAGCCTGTTTATAAGGCTCAATTAAGTTTTGCTTTACAGGACGAAAAGGCCGGGGGTGGTTTAAGCAGCGCTATGGGCCTGGCCAGCCAGTTTGGTATAGATTTGGGCGGCGGCGGGGCAGGAGGCGAATTTTCAGGCGATAATTTATTAGAGCTGATGAAATCGCGCTCTATGGTGGAGAAGGCATTGCTAACAGCTGATACGATTAATGGTAAAAGAGAAACCCTGGCCGAATTTTATATTAATTTTAATAAGCTTCGGGAGGGCTGGAAGGGTAAGCCGGAATTAGAAAATATCCATTTTTTACCGGGTGCCGACCGTTCAAAATTTACATTGAAGCAGGATAGTATATTAGGGGTATTTCATAAAGCGCTAATTACCAATAATCTTACGGTAGATAAAGTAGACAAAAAACTAAGTATTATTTCACTTAGTGTGAGTTCTACCAATGAATTATTTTCAAAATATTTTGCAGAAGTGTTAGCAAAAGTGGTATCTGATTTCTATGTACAAACGAAGACAGAAAAAGCAGTTAAGAATGTAGCTATATTACAGCGCCAGACGGATTCGGTACGGCGTGCTTTGAATGCTGCTATATCAGGTGTGGCCCTATCTGTAGATGTTAACCCTAATCCTAATCCTTTATTACAAACACTGCGTGTACCATCTCAAAAAAAAACGGTAGATGTAACAGCTAATTCAGCTATTTTAAGTGAATTGGTTAAGAATTTGGAAATGGCCAAAATGTCTTTATTGCAAGAGACACCATTGATACAGGTGATTGACAGGCCAATTTTGCCTTTGGAGAAAAATAAATTGAGCAGGGCAATAAGCCTTATAGTAGGAGGTATTATAGCTGCTATTTTAATTATTATAATAATTTCATTAAGGGCGATTTATAAAGATATATTATCCGATGAATAATAAATATAAAATTGCTGTTATAGGTCTTGGATATGTTGGCTTGCCTCTTGCTATCGAATTTGCAAAAAAATATAGAGTGGTTGGTTTTGATATAAATCAGAAAAGGATTAGTGAACTTAAAATAGATGAGGATAGCACGCTTGAAGCAGATATGAAATCTATTATAAAAGCTTCCGATGTTAATTATCAATACGGGCTAAAGTTTTCTTCAAATTCAGAAGATATTAAGGATTGTAATATATATATAATTACAGTTCCAACACCTATAGATCAATTTAAGTCGCCGGATTTGAAACCGCTGTTAAGTGCATCTGCAATGGTTGGTAAGTGGTTAAAAAAGGATGATGTAGTTATATATGAATCAACAGTTTATCCGGGGTGTACTGAAAATGCATGTGTACCTGCACTTGAGAAAAGTAGTGGATTGAAATTTAATATAGATTTTTTTGCAGGATATAGTCCTGAACGAATTAATCCCGGCGATAAAGAACACACAATTACTAAGATACTTAAAGTTACTTCGGGTTCAACCCCCCAAACGGCAGAAATTGTAGATCAATTGTATAGGTCAATTATAATTGCAGGGACTCATAAAGCGCCCAGCATTAAAGTGGCTGAGGCTGCTAAAGTTATTGAAAATTCGCAACGTGATATCAATATTGCCTTTGTAAATGAATTGTCGAAAATTTTTAACTTATTAGGCATTAATACAAACGATGTATTGGAAGCTGCTGGCACAAAATGGAATTTTTTAAAGTTCAGGCCTGG
>CAISKH010000419.1 GCA_903885865.1 uncultured Mucilaginibacter sp. | reverse complement strand
CTTTCATATCAGTTATAATGCCGGTATCCAGGCTGTATACCCAACCGTGTACGCCCAGCTGCTGCCCTTTTTGCCATGCATTTTGCACAATAGATGTTTTGCAAAGATTATGCACATTCTCAATTACATTAAATTCCACCAAACGGTCAGACCGCTCTACATCATCTTTTATCGCGTCGAGCTCTTTGGCATGTAAACGGTATACGTCTTTAATGTGGCGCAGCCAGTTATCTATCAGGCCAAACTCCTGGTTGCTCATGGCGGCTATTACTCCACCACAGCCATAATGCCCTGTAACAATTACATGTTTTACCTCTAATACATTCACCGCGTAATCCAATACCGAAAGCATATTCATATCGGTATGTATCACCATATTAGCAATATTACGGTGCACAAAGACCTCGCCCGGCCTGGTATTGGTTATCTGGTTGGCGGGCACCCGGCTATCGGCACACCCTATCCACAAAACAGGCGGCGACTGGCCCTTTGCGAGGTTAGTAAAATAATGAGGATCAAGCTTTAAGGTATCAGCTACAAATTTTTTGTTCCCCTGCAGAAGGCTTTCGTATAAGCTATTATTATCGGGTTGTTTGGCGCACATTATATTTCAAAAGGTTTTTGAGTACTAACTGTCAACGAAAATAAAAAACTGCTTTAATAATCAGGTAAAAGCATTATTAGCTTTTGCCGCGCAAATATAATGAATAGTATGTTGTAGTGTATTTATTGCATTTGCATTAAGGCAATATAAGAATGCCGCGGTGGGTGTCCTGGTGGACCACCCTGGACCAGGTGGGTCCAGGTGGGTCCACGTGGGTCCGGGTGGACCAGGCGGGCCACCTTTCAATTATTTAGGTATACCGGGCATCACTATTTTCTTATACATAATTACTATTTTTATCCTCTTACATTTTACAAACCATTATTGTGGATAATAAAATAAAGCAATTAAAACATAAACGCCAGCAGGCATTGGTCGGCGGCGGCGATGCCCGTATTGAAAGTCAGCATAAAAAAGGCAAGCTTACCGCGCGCGAACGGCTGCATTTTTTAATGGATGAAGGCTCGTTCCAGGAGATAGGCATGCTGGTTACCCACCGCTCTACCGATTTTGGTATGGAAAAAGAAAAATACCCCGGCGATGGTGTAATAACCGGCTACGGTACTATAAACGGCAGGCTGGTTTATGTTTTTTCGCAGGATTTTACGGTATTTGGCGGTTCGCTTTCAGAAACCCATGCCGAAAAAATATGCAAGATCATGGAACTAGCCCTCAAAAACGGCGCCCCGGTTGTTGGGCTGAACGATTCAGGCGGGGCGCGTATACAAGAAGGTGTGGTATCCTTAGGCGGTTATGCCGATATTTTTTACCGCAATACAATGGCTTCGGGCGTAGTGCCGCAAATATCAGCCATTATGGGGCCATGCGCCGGTGGCGCGGTATATTCGCCGGCTATTACCGATTTTATTTTGATGGTGGAGCATACCTCCTACATGTTTGTCACCGGCCCCAATGTAGTAAAAACCGTTACGCACGAGGTGGTTACTTCCGAAGAATTGGGCGGGGCAAATACTCATGCCAGTAAATCCGGTGTAACGCATTTTGCCTGTGTTAATGAAATAGAGGCCATCAACCACGTAAAAAAACTATTAAGCTATATGCCTCAAAATTGTGAGGATAAAGCTCCATCCATCCCTTACGAACCACAAAATGAGCTACGGCCCGAATTGGATACTATTTTACCTGAAGCTGTATTGCAACCCTATGACGTACGCGAAATTATCGACCATTTAATTGATGCCGACTCATTCTTAGAGGTGCATAAGGATTTTGCCGAAAATATTGTAGTTGGCTTCGCACGATTGGCCGGGCGCAGCATTGGCATTATTGCCAATCAGCCTGCTTTTTTGGCCGGGGTTTTAGACCGGCATGCTTCAACCAAAGGTGCGCGCTTTGTTCGCTTCTGCGATAGTTTTAATATCCCCCTGCTGGTGCTGGAAGATGTACCGGGCTTTTTACCGGGCACCGACCAGGAATGGAACGCCATTATTACTAACGGCGCCAAACTGCTGTATGCCTTTTGCGAGGCCACCGTGCCGCGTATTACCGTAATTACCCGCAAAGCTTATGGCGGCGCTTATGATGTGATGAATTCCAAACACATCGGCGCCGATATGAACTTTGCATGGCCGTCGGCCGAGATAGCTGTTATGGGCGCCAAAGGCGCTGCCGAAATTATTTTCAAACGCGAGATCAGTTCCGCAGAAGATAAAGAGGCTAAGTTGAAAGAGAAAGAGCAGCTATATGCCGATACCTTTGCCAACCCCTACCGCGCCGCCGAGCGCGGCTTTGTTGATGAAGTGATAGAACCCTCAGAAACCCGGCTAAAGCTCATCCACGCCTTTAAAATGCTGGAAAATAAAGTGGTTAATAACCCGAGGAAGAAACATGGGAATATACCGTTGTAATTTCGGATTTGTATAGTTAATAAGTTTCTTATTTTTCAATTATATAAGAAATGCCAAAATCCGAAATTGAAATCGAACAGATCCGCCCGGAACTGACGTGGCGCTTACGGCAACGGGTTTTGTACCCCGCCCAAAAGCTGTATGAGATGGAAATGGAGGAAGATAACCAGGGTATCCATTTTGGTGCGTTTAAGGAAAACGATTTGGTTGGAGTCGTTTCCCTTTTTCATAAAGACAATGATTTCCAGTTTCGCAAATTCGCGGTTGATAGTAATGTACAAAATACGGGCATTGGTAAAATGCTCTTAAAATATGTGGAAGACATTGCCATTGCTCAGGGTGCCAAACGTATATGGTGCAATGCGCGCGTTACCGCTATAGGGTTTTACTCGCGGTACGGATATACGCAAACCGGCGCCTCCTATTCAAACAATGGTTTCGATTATGAGGTTATGGAAAAGATATTTTAGACGAAAACCCTTTTACCTTTCATCCTTTTACCTTTTACCTCAACAAAAAACCTTTAACCTTTTACCTCAATTGCTATATTTGCAACAGCCAACTTAAATGGCCGAAAAACAAAGCTATGTCTAAAAAAAAATCCGATAAAAAAGAGCACGTCGCTATTGTAACCGATACTTCCCTGTCTTTTCTCGAAAAATATATCAACAACCCCTCGCCCACCGGTTTCGAGTGGAAGGGCCAGGAGCTATGGCTTGATTATATCAAACCCTATATTGACGATCATTACGTCGACAACTATGGCACAGCAGTAGCGGTTATTAATCCAAAAGCTGCATATAAAGTGGTTATTGAGGCTCATGCCGACGAAATATCATGGTTTGTAAATTATATTACCAGCGACGGTTTAATCTATGTTATCCGTAACGGAGGCTCTGACCACCAGATCGCTCCTTCAAAGCGGGTGAATATACATACCGACAAAGGTGTGGTTAAAGCCGTATTTGGATGGCCCGCTATTCATACCCGTTTAGGTGGTGAGAAAGAGGAAGCGCCCTCGCTTAAAAACATATTTTTAGATTGCGGCTGCACCACCAAGGAAGAGGTCGAAAAACTGGGCATCCATGTAGGTTGCGTAATTACCTACGAGGATGAATTTATGGTATTAAACAACCGCTATTATGTTGGCCGCGCGCTGGATAACCGTGTAGGCGGTTTTATGATTGCCGAGGTTGCCCGACTGCTGAAAGAAAACAAAAAGAAACTGCCTTTCGGCTTATACATTGTAAACGCTGTACAGGAAGAAATTGGCTTGCGCGGCGCCGAAATGATAGCGCACCGTATTAAACCCGATGTAGCCATTATTACCGATGTTACGCATGATACGCAAACCCCCATGATCAGCAAGATAACCCAGGGCGATCTGGCCTGCGGAAAGGGCCCTGTAGTATCCTATGCGCCTGCGGTACAAAACAATGTGAATAAATTACTAATCGATACCGCTGAAAAAGAAAAGATACCGTTCCAGCGCCAGGCTTCGTCGCGTTCAACGGGAACGGATACGGATGCTTTTGCTTATTCAAACGATGGTGTGCCTTCGGCATTGATATCACTTTGTTTGCGTTATATGCACACTACGGTTGAGATGGTACATAAAGAAGATGTTGACAATGTGATCCGTTTAATATACGAAGTGTTATTAAATATTAAATCGGGACAGGACTTTAGATATATCAAATAAACTTTATTCAAATTTTAATGTTGGTACAGTATCGGTCATTATAATTAACCCGATATTTAATAAACCAATTAGACTAAAAAAATATATGAAACCCACACTATTGATTTTGGCCGCGGGCATGGCCAGCCGTTATGGAAGCATGAAACAGATTGACGGATTTGGCCCTAACGGTGAAACCATTATTGATTACTCTATTCATGATGCCATTAAAGCAGGGTTTGGAAAGATCAGCTTTATTATACGTGAAGAGTTCGTTGATT
>CAISKH010000418.1 GCA_903885865.1 uncultured Mucilaginibacter sp. | reverse complement strand
GATGGCGAGGTGGTTAATGTTACCGATACCAAAAAAGAGAACGGCCTCATTGTTCATTATGTAGATAAACTGCCCGATGATATTGACGATGCCCTAACCGCCATTGTTGATAGTGAGCGTCGCAATAATATCATGAATAACCATAGTGCCACCCACCTGCTGCATGCCGCTATGAAACGCGTATTGGGTGCGCATGTAAATCAAAAAGGTTCGCTGGTAAACAATGATTATTTGCGGTTTGACTTTTCGCATTTCGCTAAAGTTACCGATGAAGAGCTGGCGCAGATTGAAGCTATTGTAAACGAAAAGGTACGTGAAAACATCGCACTGAAAGAAGAACGCGATGTGCCTTATGATTTAGCCATCAACAGCGGTGTTACCGCGCTGTTTGGCGAAAAATACGGCGATTATGTACGCGTAATAACCTTTGATGAGCAATTCAGCAAAGAGCTTTGCGGTGGTACTCATGTTAAGGCTACGGGGGCCATTGGTTACTTTAAAATCATAGCCGAAAGCGCCGTTGCTGCGGGTGTGCGCCGTATCGAGGCTATAACGGGTATAGCTGCGGAGAACTTTATTAAGGAACAAACCAAACTGGTAACACAGGTTAAGGAACTGCTGAAAAACCCGAAAGACATTGCCAAAAGTATTGAAAGCTTGTTGCAGGAAAACGCAATGTTAAAGAAAGTGGTAGAAAAGGTGATATTGGAGAGATCATCGGGTTTAAAGGATGAATTGGCTAAAACGACCGAGTTTATAAACGGCGTAAATTTCATTGCTCAAAAAGTGGAACTGCCCAATACCGATGCCATTAAAAACCTGGCTTACCAGTTAAAAGATATTGTGCCCAACCTTTACCTGGTACTAACCGCGATTATTGATGGCAAACCAAATATTACCGTAATGATAGCCGAAAGACAGGTAAAAGAAAAAGGGCTTGATGCCGGCAAAATAGTACGCGAACTGGCTAAAGAGATACAGGGAGGGGGTGGTGGCCAACCGTTTTTTGCCACGGCAGGCGGGAAGGATGTGAGTGGGTTGGATAAGGTATTGGTGAAAGCGAAAGAGTTTATAAAATAAAAACAAAGTTACGCGTCATTGCGAGCGTAGCGTGGCAATCTCTACACGGTAGGCATAACGAATTATCTGTCGTGTAGAGATTGCCACGTCGTTTCACTCCTCGCAATGACGGTTTTAGTTATACAGAAATTTATATATTTGGCGTTGATTAGCGCAAATATTGCTCATCTTTTAGTTTTATGACACTCCTGCCGGTAGAAATTAGTGAAAAATATGAATTAGTTGTTGGATTAGAGGTTCACGCGCAATTATCTACATTAAGCAAAGCATTTTCGCCCGATTCGGCAGCTTTTGGCGCCGAACCTAATGAGCATATCAGTGCTATTTCACTGGGCCATCCCGGCACCTTGCCGCGCATTAACAGGCGCATGGTGGAGTATGCTGTAAAAATGGGTTTGGCCTGTAATTGTACCATTAACCTGCAAAACAACTTCGCCCGTAAAAACTATTTCTATGCTGATCTGCCGAAAGGCTACCAAATATCGCAGCATCAAATGCCGGTATGCCTGGGGGGGGTTGTTACGGTCAGGTTATCCAACGGAATATCCAAGAATATAGCTATTCACCATATCCACATGGAAGAAGACGCGGGCAAAAGTCTGCATGATAACCACCATGAAGATTCCCTGATCGACCTGAACAGGGCAGGGGTTCCGTTAATCGAGATCGTATCCGAACCTGATATGCGCAGCAGCGACGAGGCCGGACAATTTTTGGTAGAGATACGCAAACTGTTACGCTACCTTGATATTTGCGACGGTAACATGGAAGAAGGAAGTATGCGCTGCGATGCCAATATATCGGTAAGATTGAAGGGCGCCACTGAATATAGCAACCGTTGCGAAGTAAAGAATTTAAACTCCATACGCAATGTACACCGTGCGATTGAGCATGAATTTATCCGCCAGGTAAATATAATGGAGAATGGCGGTCATATTGATCAAAATACGTTGAATTTTCATGAAGATACCGGCGAAACTTCGGTGCTTCGCTCAAAAGAAATGGCAAACGATTACCGCTATTTCCCCGAACCCGATCTGATGCCCATCGTACTGGATAATGCCTATGTGGAGCGCGTCAGGCAATTATTACCCGCGTTGCCACAGCAGTTGTATCATAAATATATGGGCCTGGGCCTTTCGGAATATGATGCCGGGGTAATTACAGCCGACAAGGAAACCGCCTTATATTTTGAAGAATTAATAAAACATACCGCTAACTATAAAGCCGCCGCCCACTTAATGATGGGCGCTGTTAAATCGTATTTAAACGAAACAGGCTTATCTATCACCAGCTTGAATATTGACCCCACACAACTTGCCGGCATAATTAAGCTGATTGACGCGGGTTTGATCAATAATTCGGTAGCTTCACATAAATTATTCCCTGCTTTGTTAAAGTCGCCGGGTAAAAGTGCCGAAGTTGTTGCCAACGAACTTAACCTGTTAATTACAGCCGACAGCGACGCGG
>CAISKH010000417.1 GCA_903885865.1 uncultured Mucilaginibacter sp. | reverse complement strand
GCTAACCCCAGGACCTTATTTGCCACCCACTACCACGAGTTGAACGAATTGGCTGAGAAATACCCCCGGGTGAAGAACTTCCATGTTTCGGTAAAAGAGGCAGGGCATAAAGTAATCTTCCTGCGGAAACTGGTGGAAGGCGGCACAGAGCATAGCTTTGGTATACACGTAGCTAAACTGGCAGGTATGCCGCAAAAAGTATTATCACGTGCTAATGAGATACTGAAAAAACTCGAACACGAACGCACAGGGGGCGAACACCTCAAAGAGAGCATCCGCAAAGTGCAAAAACAGGCCGTACAAATGCAAATGTTTAGTATTGACGATCCCGTTCTGGTAAAAATACGTGACACCCTGAACAACCTTGATGTAAATACCCTAACCCCTGTTGAAGCTTTAATGAAGCTGGATGAGATACAGCGGGTTATAAAGGGAAGTTGATCGGGTACATTCTGTATGATGTTAATATGTTAAAAACATCCCTCGCACGTCTCAGCTCTTTACACTTACTTTTATAACATGAAGTTGAGCCCCTACGCTAAATGGTCGTTATTGCTTTTTTCAGGGATCGTCATTCTTTCATCCTGCCACACCCGGAAAGCGGTAATGAAAGGCGAGGCCGGTGAAATAGTAAAGCCCCAGGCAAGTATCGCCGAAAAATACGCGCAGATTATGGAGGTTGAAAAAAAGGATATTAAAAATGGCCGGCTTTATAATTTTATTGAACTATGGACAGGCACCCCCTATAAATTTGGCGGCCTTGATAAAGACGGAATAGATTGTTCGGGCTTAGCCGTGCTGCTTGAGCAGCAGGTGTATGGTATCAGCATCCCGCGTATTACCTACCAGCAGGCTACTGCTATTAAACGCAAATATGAGAATGAATTAAAAGAAGGCGACCTTGTTTTTTTCGATTTTGACGGGAAGCAATTCAGCCATGTGGGGGTGTACCTGCAAAACGGGTATATAGTTCACGCCAGCTCAACAAAAGGGGTAATGGTGGTTAAGTTGCATAGCCCGTCTATGTATAAATATTTCTCGCGGGCGGGTTCCGTAACCGACCAAAGCGTCATATCGCAGAATAATAATTAATCGGGTTAAAAGCGATTAATTTGGTATTTTTGCATTGTATGGAAAAAAACGATTATTCCTTCTGGACAAAATATAAGCGTTTCGCAGGTACCGAAATATTGCTATATGTAATAATGATATTAGGTATAATCCTGGGTATATGGATATTTAGTTAATTGTTTTTAACTAAAGTTACGCTGTAATTGTCGGCGTCTGATACATTCCTATAAAAATCAACCAGGTCCTGGTAAGCATCCTTGCTGTAGTTACCGTCTGTTAACTGCATTTTTCTTTTGTAAATCAGCTGATCCCCATTTAAAATCATTGTTGCCGTATAACTTCCAAATGGTTTGGTAATGGCTATGTTTAATGGCATTTTTTCTAACCGGTAGCCTTTAGGCAGCGTATAATTTATTTCATCTTCATCGGTATAACCTTCGTTTATATATACCGCATTTAAACGGTTCCTTACTTCACGGGGTGTGCGCTCTGTGCGGTTTACGGGGTTAACCATGAAATAAACCTTGCCTTCGCTAACCGAAGCATAATCGCGTGCGGTAAGTTTGATATTTTCGGTAGTTACCGGCTGCAGACTTTTGTCTTGACTGAAATTAAATTTCTCAATTTCGAGGTTATTAATCGGATACGTTTTTTTTAGGTCCTTAATTTGTTCAGTTGCCGATTCATTAATAACACCCTCCCTGTTATCGTACTGAATGCCTTTAAAAAGAGTTTCCATATTGCCTGATAACTCGCCTGCCGCGTTTATTATAAAACTTGCCTTGCGTGATTGCAGGTTGTTTTGTGTGATATATTTAGGCGTGTGCAATAATTTGCCTCCTTCAGGGGTACAGGCCAATACGGTGCGGTCATCGGTAAAATCGCCTAAAAAGCCAAACGGTATTTTTTGGTTGGTGCATTCCAGCCAGGTTGTATCATTTTTAAACGGAATGCACAATATAACATGATCGCCCTGGTCCATGCTCGCGAAATCGTTAAGCATACTTGTTTTATTATTGCCGGCTTCAACTACACAATACCACGAGGGTATATTAGCCACTTTAAGCAGGGCCCGTGTATAGTTAACTAATGCCTTGCAATCGCCGTAATTAGATTTATCCACATCCGCAGCAGGAAATGGCTGATAGCCTCCAATTCCTATTTGTACGCTTATATAATGAGTTTTTTGCTGCATATATTCATAAATTTTCCTGGCTTTTTGTTTGGGGTCGGCAATGTCAATGGTCAAATCTCTTATATGCGCAATAGTTTCCTCGGGCAGTTGGTCCCTGTTAAGCAATAATTTGTCATATACCCATTTCCCCAATTCATTCCAGTTGGTAAATGAACCGGTTATCCCTTCATACATGAATTTTTCGGGGGCTATTTTTATACTGCTCAGGTAAATTTCCGGGTTCGGGCTGTATGGTTCATCCTTTATGGCCTTCATATTGATCAATTCCCAGTAGTAGGTTTTTAACCCGGCCGCGTTGGTATTGATAATAGCTTTGCCGGGAATATTTATTTCTTTATACCGTATGTTAAAATCGGGTTTACAGATAAAGTTAAGCGAACTTCTTTCATCTGCCATGACTATATGCGGGTTAGGCTGCCAATCATCGAATTTAAGCGATTGCTTCGACCGTAATTCATACTCGTACTCAATAGTATAAGGATAATCAATAACAGCAGGTATAAAATGCTTTATTCGCGAGTCTTCAAAT
>CAISKH010000416.1 GCA_903885865.1 uncultured Mucilaginibacter sp. | reverse complement strand
TATGCCAAATACGGTAGATATGTAAATGGTCTTTGTTTTTTGCGCCGATTCGCTTGCTTCAAATTCTTCTATCATGCCGTATTAGTTTTTGCGAAATTAAGAAACCATACCTAAAGGTAAAAGTTTATATTTTATTAATTGAGTTTTAGATTGAGTTTAACATTATTTAACCTGTTGGTTAGTCATTAGTCATCGGGTCTTGCGTAAATCACTAATGACCAATGACTATTGACAAATAACCTAACGCGCTATCCCCGTTGAGTTAAATTGCAGGTCGTATAATTTACGGTAGTACCCGTCGTCAATACGCAACAGTTCCTGGTGGGTGCCTGTTTCTTTTATTTCGCCATGGTCCAATACGATAATCTTATCAGCATTTTGTATGGTAGATAAGCGGTGTGCTATAACAATAGCCGTGCGCCCCTGCATCAGTTTATTAATGGCGTTTTGTATCAGCACCTCGGTTTCTGTATCAACAGACGAGGTGGCTTCGTCCAGCACCAAAATAGCGGGGTCATAAACCAGTGCGCGGATAAACGAAATCAACTGTGCCTGCCCGGCCGATAACGTAGCGCCGCGTTCCATCACATTATAATCATACCCACCGGGCAGGCGTTCAATAAACTCATGCGCGCCCACATCTTTGGCCGCTGCGATGATCTGTTCGCGGGTTATCAGTTCATTATTGAGGCTGATGTTGTTGGCAATAGTATCGGTAAATAAAAACACATCCTGTATAACCGTAGCAATTTGCGAACGCAGGTAATTAACGTCGTATTTCCTAATATCATGACCATCAACCTCTACTTCGCCTTTGCCAATTTCATAAAAGCGGTTCAAAATATTTATGGTTGACGATTTGCCAGCGCCGGTTGCGCCCACCAGTGCCAATGTTTCGCCTGGTTTTACGTGGAAATTAATGTCCTTTAAAACCCAGTTCTCGTCGTTATAAGCAAACCAAACATGGTTAAACGCTATTTCACCATCTAAACGCGCGGGCCTTAAAGTTCCGGTGTTAACTGTTACCTCATCGGTATCTAAAACTCTAAAAATACGGTCGGCACCCACCATGCCCATTTGCAGGGTATTAAACTTATCGGCCAGCTGGCGTATTGGTCGGAAAAGTATATTCAGATATAAAATAAATTCCAATATTACGCCCGCTGTAACCGGCTCGCGCGATGCGGACAAGTAAGCCAATTGCTGATCAGATAGCATACGTTTGCAACCATACCATACCAACAAACCAATACAGGCCGCCGATAATATCTCTACTACCGGGAAAAATATGGAATAATACCAGTTCGACCGGATGTTGGCGTCGCGGTATTTTAAATTAACGGCTTTAAATTTGCGCATCTCCTGCTCCTCCCGGGCGAAGTTCTGAATGATGCTGATGCCCGATATATGTTCGGCTAAAAAAGTGTTCAAATGCGCCACCTGAGTACGCACTTCCTGGAAGGATGATTTTATGGCCTCCTTAAAAACATAGGTGGATGCAAACAGGAACGGCATGGGTATAAGCGTTATCAGCGCCAGTTTCCAGTCTTCATAAAGCATCAGTGCTATAACAAATACAACTACCAGCATATCGCCCATGATAGAGATCAATCCTTCCGAAAAAATATCAGCGATGGTTTCCAGGTCCGATACGGTGCGTGTAATGAGCATGCCGATAGGAGTGCGGTCAAAATATTTTAGCCGCAGGCTGGTGATATGGTTAAAAATATCGATACGCAGGTCGCGGATAACCGATTGCCCCAGCGCATTGGTTAAGTAAGTTTGATAATACTGCGCAACAGTTTGAATGATAAGCAACGCTAACATTAATTCAACCATAAACAACAAACCGCTATAATCATTCAAAACGATATGTTCATCGACTGTTAATTTCATTAGGTAAGGCAGACCCAGGGCGCAACCAGCCAAAAAAACAGTAAGGAATATCGCTATGATAAATGTAGTATTATACGGTTTAACATAATGCATTACCCGCTTTAGCAGTTTCCAATCAAATGCTTTTCCGGCAACCCCCCCGCCCCCTGAAGGGGGTACTTTTAAAGTATCGCTTTTGGGTTCGTTATTCTTGTCGTTACTCACAACTCAAAGTTAATCTATAATTTATAATATTAATAAACTGCAGCTATTGTTCCCCCTTCAGGGGGTTAGGGGGTATACCACCCTTGTCAAATACAACCCGCAAGCCGGAACAGACGCCCCCGCGTTACCGCGTTTTTTGCTTTGTATAATATCGCGTATAACTTCCGGTTCTATTTCTTTATGACCCACCATTAGCAGCGTACCCACTATGGCGCGTACCATGTTGCGTAAAAATCGGTCGGCCGATATATGGAAAACAATCCCGCCATCAGTCTTTACCCATTCTGCTCTTGATATTTTACAATTATTGGTTTTCACCTGCGTATTTGATTTACTGAAACAGCTAAAGTCGGTATACTCCATCAGTATCTTTGCGGCTTTATTCATCAAATCCAGATCGGGCACATCACGCAGCAACCAGGAATATTCGTTTTTAAAGGGATCTTTTTCAAAGTGAATATGATATTCGTAGGAACGCAATGTTGCATCAAACCGGGCATGTGCAGTTTTATCAACCGGTACCATACGTTTAACAGCAATATCATTAGGTAAAACAGAATTTATACTTCGCAGCAATGTACCATGATCTATGAACCATGAACTATCAACCACATCAAAATGAGCGAAAAACTCTTTAGCATGCACCCCCGTATCTGTACGCCCGCAACCTACCGTTTCTACCGATTCACGCAAAACGGTTGATAATGCCTCATTCAGCACCTCCTGCACACTCAACGCGTTATGCTGCGATTGCCATCCGTGGTAATTGGTGCCATCGTAAGCCAGTTCAATAAAAAAGCGTTGTTTCAAGGGTGTTGTAATGTTGGAACGTAAAAGCTGTAATGTTGTCGCCTGCAAGCAAGTATACAAATTACTTTATAACCTTTCAACATTACAACTTTACAACATTTCAACAACAGCCAAAACACCTATATTTGCTCCATAATATTTAAAAATATGTTACAACGCATACAAAGTATATACCTGTTGCTTGCCGGACTGGCGCTGGCCGCGCTGTTTTTTTTTCCATTAGTGCATAATGTTTATGTTAACGGCAAACCCGTAACTATTATGGTTACCGGCGTTTACGAGGATGTTAACGGGCAATTAGCCCATACCCAATTTTTTACCGCGCTCACCGCAGCTACCGCACTTGCAGCTTTGTTACCCCTTGCTGTTATTTTCGCGTATAAAAACCGTAAACAGCAAATTAACTTATGCTATGGTGCCATGCTGATAATTATTGGTTACAGCTACTGGACCTCGCAATCGGTAAAAGCCATTGTGGGCGACGCCGATCTGACGCTGAGCAATTTTGGCATCGGCATTATCCTGATCTCGGTGAGTTTGTTGTTGATCGTGCTGGCGCAAAAGGCTATACAGCGCGATGAGAAATTGGTGAAGTCGGCTGATAGATTGAGGTAATGTGATTTCGAATTTCGGATGTTCGATTTCGGATTTGTTGATTATCTGAATTATTGATTTAGTGTTTATGAAAAACTGGTTAAAAATACTTTTATTCTGTGTTACCTGCTTCACCTTCATAGGGTGCGACAGGGTAACCAAACAATTGGCGAAAGAGAATTTACAATTCGGCGAACCTAAATCGTATTTCCATGATACTTTCCGTTTGGAACGTGTGGAGAACACCGGTGCCGCTTTAAGCTTTGGCGATGCCTTGCCGCAAAAAGCAAGCTTTTGGCTGTTAAGTATATTACCGTTAACGGTGCTGCTGTTTTTATTTTATTATGTAGTGCGGCAATTAAATAGTTTCAGTCTGCTCAAGCTGCTTTCTTTCTCGCTGGTAATAGCCGGCGGATTGGGTAACGTCATAGACCGCATTGTTTACGACCGCCATGTAACCGATTTTATGAATATGGGCATCCATAACATACGCACCGGTATTTTTAATGTGGCTGATGTTTGTATTACTGCTGGAATTATCGGGCTTTTTATTGCTTATAGCGGTAAGCATAAAGGGTTGTTGAGGCCGGATAATGTTTAACCCCAATTAAATTAAAGAAGATAATTTTTGGGGGTCTTGGCGGGTATCAAAAACAAAAAGAATTTTAACTACCGCTTCTGTTTCTATAAAGTATAAGATATTGTGTTTGGTTATGACACATTTTTGTAGTTGTTTGGCTTTATCAAAAAATGGATATATACCCGCATTTTCAGATAATAGTACAGTTACTTTTTCAAATCTATCTATAAAACTATTTGTTGCGGTTATTCCCCATTTATAAGTTAAGTAATTGACAACATTTCGGAAGTCACTTAAAGCAATGGGCGTCATAATAACTTCTTTAGCCATTTAACCCATACTCTTCCCGCGTCCTCTTAATAACATCTTTTACAGGTGTTCCCAAACCAGCATTCGCCTGCTCCATACTCTTTGTGAGTCTTTCCTTTTGAAACTCGGATAGTGAATCCCAGCCTTCTGTAATATCGGTTTTGCTGTTAAAATAATTTGTAATCAAGCCATACAACTCTTTTAACTGATTAGGATTTGCATGCTCTATTTTGTCATGTAAATCGATCTTTAATGTCGCTTCCTTCATATCAAATGTATTTATACTCAAATATACAATTTTACCTTTTATTAAACCACCAACTTTTATTCCAAACCCAATATTTGAAATCCAAAAAATAAACCTTACCTTTGCGCCCGATTTGGCGATGTTGCCAGGTCCGTTATTTAAATTCATGAACCCATTTATTGAACTGGGAATCCGTCATGATATTGTTAATGCCATCTCTGAGTTAGGGTTCGAAACCCCTACACCAATCCAGGAACAGTCGATTCCGGTA
>CAISKH010000415.1 GCA_903885865.1 uncultured Mucilaginibacter sp. | reverse complement strand
TGTTTGGGGATTACTCAATGCCATCTATTTTTTACCCCTGCTATTATTAAACCGTAACAGGGAAAACCTGGGCACCGTTGCGCAGGGAAAATACCTTCCAACAATAGGAGAGCTGCTTAACATGTGCCTTACTTTTGGTTTGACCGTTTTTGCCTGGATATTTTTCCGCAGCGATACTTTAGGGCATGCTTTCGTTTTCGTTAAGCGAATGGTATTGGGTCTGTTCAGCCACTCCGCCTATGCCGAAACTGCAAGTGTTATGCAGCACCAGGTTGGATTCATTATTCCGGTTTTGGTAGCACTATTTGTGTTGATTGAATGGCTGGGCAGAGAAAATCAGTATGCCCTGCAAAGTCTTGGATTTAACTGGCCTAAGCCCGCGCGCTGGGCGTTTTACTATCTGCTTGTTTTCGCTATTTTCTTTATAAGCGGAAAAGAACAGCAATTCATTTATTTTCAGTTTTAGCATGAAAGAATTTTTAAAAAACCTTAGCGTTTTTTGCCTTATTATTTTACTGCCGTTGGTTGTGGGCTACCTGTATTTCGATCCGTTCAGAGTGTTATATAATTACTCCGAATTTAATGTGCCTTCGTATATTGATTTAGATCGTGATTATGTGTCAACTGAAATGTTTATCAAGCATAAAGATCAGTACCATTATAATTCATTCATTTTAGGGAGTTCCCGCACTGTAGCCTTTAATGTTTCATCATGGCAGAAATATCTTGATGCCAATGCAAGCCCCTTCAAGTACGATGCTTATGGCGAGTCGATTTATGGTATTTATAAGAAGCTTAAATACCTGGACGCCACGCACGCAAAAATTGATAATGTTCTGCTTATAATTGATGAGGACCTTACCTTCAATACCTATCAAAACGTTAAGGAGGTATTAGGAATTAAGCATCCGGCTATTTCGGGCGAAAGCCGCATCATGTTTCAAAAGGTATTTTTTAGAGCTTATTTGAACCCTAAATTTTTATACACCTTTTACAGCGGCACGCTAGCGCGCGCATTTAAAAACAAAACGAAGAATAGCGAAGATCAACACCTGGCTATTATGGACACGGTAACAAATCAATTAACCTGGACTTCCAGCGACAATAGAATTGAAGAGGATTCAATAGGATACTATGCAAACGCGAAAAGCTTCTTTTACGCCCGAAGCGGAGAAACAGTAGATAAAATGCAAAAAATAAGGGGTATCCGTTTAAGCATGTTGCAGGAGATTGGAGATATCTTGAAGAAAAATAATACCCACTATAAAGTTATCATAAGCCCTATTTACGACCAGGTTAAATTTTCGGATGAAGACCGTAAGGTGCTGAAAGAAATATTTGGCGAAAACCTTTACGATTTTTCAGGCAAAAATGCTTTCACCGATTCGCCCGGCAATTATTATCGCGATGCATATCATTATCGGCCTATGGTTGGCGATAGTATACTCAAAATTATTTATGAACCTGCGTCGAACTAATAATTGGGTTTATTGTCTGGCTATTTAACTTCCAGCAGCCTGCTTAATTCATAATCGAGCCCCGTGCCCAACAGGTTTTTGCCAATAATAATTCCGTTTTTATCAATCAGAAAATTGGTGGGTATTTGGTTAACTCCATAGGCCCTGGCCGCCTTGTCGTCGTCCCACTCCTTAAAATCGCAAACGTTTAACCAACTCATTCCATCTTTCACCATAGCATCTATCCAGTGCTGTTTGTTTTGGTCAAACGAAACGCTCAAAATTTCGAAACCCTTATCGTGAAATTTTTGATAGGCCTTTACCAATCCGGGATTTTCTCGCCTGCAAGGAGCGCACCACGATGCCCAAAAATCAAGCAGAAGATATTTGGTTTTAATCTCGGAAAGCTTTAACGCTTTTCTTGAGGTATCCGGTTCAGAAAAATCGGGAGCATACATGCCGGTACTAGTCAACCTAATAGCAGAATTGAGTTGCTGAAGTTGCCGGATGTATTTTGAGTGTTGAATTTGTGGGCTTAAAGTATTTAATAAAGCCAGGCCTTTGTTAATGTTGTTCTCCCCCGAAAACCTGGAATACAGCAGGTAAGCGCTTAAATAACTATCGGGGCGCTTTCGTATAAATTGCTCGGTATAGTTTTCTTCATCACTTAACGATAAATAGTAGCTATCCTGGTAATGAGCGTGTAGTGCCGAATCTTTAATCGCGTGCTCTCCTGAAATAAATGGAATAAGTGCTGAGCGATAAGTACTAAACGAATCGGCAATTTTTCGATATGCGGCAAAAACCCGGGTGCAGCTATGCCCCGAAAAATTCAGGCTCTTTGATTTTGATAAATCCCCGGTTACTTCAGTGGTGCCAGCTTCAAAAAAGAAGGTTTCCTGCACTTGCGATACTGAAAAGTAAAGTATGCCAAAAGTAGGCGTTTCAATATGCCCTGCTATTGTAAACTGTCCATTTGAAACTTGTACTGAATCAACAATGTGATTGTCTTTATCATCCAGGTAATCGAGGTAAACCTTCTCGTTATTCATACCTTGAATGTTGCCGTGAATGGTAAATTCAACGGCAAATAATTTGGCAAAAAAACCGGTTAATAGAAAAAGTGTTAGGATTATACCGCGGGTAAACATCACTTCGCTAAAGTAAGTAAAACAGATAGCAATTAACGCGATGACTTCTGTTGGTTTTAATACTAATGCAGGTTATAGCTAACCAGTTTAATGGTTTTATGCACCGGTATCCATGGGTCAACCTCTAAAGTTTCCTGTATGATACCTACATGCGGCGCGATGTAGAGGTTTTGGTGAATGTACAAGTCGGGTACTGATTGAATGCGCCCAACATTATAAACGCTATCATAATTGGTTCCCAAAACCGAGAAGTTGATGTTGGCTGCTAAAACAAAAACCGAATCACCAAAATATTCGGTATGCCAGTTATTGTTTTGCGCTAGTGGGAACAAAAGCGTGATATTGGAAAAAAGGCTTTGTCCGTTTGGTTGATATATAACAGAGTCACCCGAATTGATAATCTGCCCGCTGTCTACTATGGTTCCGTTAATTGTGGTTTGCGTGCTGTAACTAACAACACCGCCAAACACGGTGCTACCGGTAATTTTAAAAGTAGCCATTTGGGTGGTATGATTGATGCTGTCATCAATCTGGTAGGTCCAAATATCCCCTGTTGCTAAAGGATAGTTGGATAATGAATCCACATTGCCGTTCTTTTCCTTTTTACAGCCGTAAGCAATTAGAATCAACACGGGTAATAATAAAATAAGTTTTCGCATTTCTGGTTGTTTTTTGATGGTAGCTTAAATCGCGGTCCTCCTAGCATTAACGTTTACAAATCGTAAAGGGTTGCCTGTTGGGTTAAATCTTCAAAGCTAAGCGGATTAAAAGGGTTTTGCTAAGTTCCTTTTTAGTGGCGCCAATTGACTATGCAATGGGCAGTGAAAATTTTATGAAGTCCTATTAAGGAGTGAGGTTCAAAATACTAAAAATAAGTATATAAAAATACTATATTTATATATACTTACCGAGACAAGTTTAAAACCTGTGATGAATCAATAATATGTTTGTTTTTGTCATGCAAATAATCGAGGTAAATCTTCTTGTTATCAACCTGAATGTTGACATGAATAATGAATCTAAGGGCAAAAAGTTTGAAAAAACAGTTAGCAGCAAAAGTGTTGTTAGATAATTCGAATAAACTTTGATATTACTAAACCGCGCTAACTGCAATTCTTTTCTTCATATCACTATATCCAATAAGGCATACATTATTATCCCTATCCCTGATCGTTGCAACCGATTTGTATATTCCAGATTCGCTATTTATTACCGGGAATCCTATCGTTAATTTATATGCCTCGTTTAAATACAACGGGCGTAAAAAAAGATATTTGTATTTTAGAAAAAGTGTACCATTTCCCGGATATTCCATGCCGTAAAATTTGGTAAGCATTGAGTTGGGTATAATACCATGAGCAATTTTGCGATCCAACTTATTTTCGATTGCAAATGAGTCATCAAAATGTATGGGATTAAAATCTCCGGTAGTTTCAGCAACTTTTTGTACATCACTTTCACTTATTGTAAAGTCCATTTCGGTTTTGCCTCTTAAAGAATAACCAAGCAGTGAGTTAATGTGAAAAGTATTATATGATTTTGATAGAAAAAATCCTTCCCTTCCCCATACTTTTTGGACAGCTACATTTTGTATTTGGGTGGAAACCTTCATTGTTTCATATCCCCGCGTTTTAAAATAATTCATGGTATAACGGATCAGATCTGTGTAAATTCCCTTGCCGTCCTGTCCAGGCATCACACCATATAATATACCCTCACAGTTCTTTTCTTTTTCGTCATGGCTACACGTTGCAAAACCTACCAGTTCTTTTCCTCGTTTAATAATCCACGAAATACAACTACCGTTTGTTTCCTTAGATATAAAATCGCGCACCCACTCCTGATACCCTTCGGTTATATGTTTTTTATTAATGTATGGATTGGAATTATAGTGATTGGTATAATTGCTAAATATTTGTAATACCATCGCGTTCAGCCTCTCAATATCTCCTTGAGTAGTAACGTAAAATTGAATATCAGCATTTCGCAGGTTGACCGTTTCGGTTTGTTGCAGTTGTGATGAATAATATACTAAAGTGTCTGCGCAAAGATAATCGAACCCTAACCTGTCTAACTTATCTTGTTCTGCGATATTTTCAGCGGGTATTCTAAGCATAAGAATATCAACATTATTTTTCAGGATCGTATCTTTTAGGATTTTAATATCTACATGTTCAGATACCCCGCGGTATATATTCATCTCGAAACGGCTGCTTTCCTTCAAGGCATGCGAAATAGCATTCATATAGGTTGCTTGATGTAATTTAAACGTTATGAAGTTACTTATTTAGCGACAATAGTATGTTTTAATTTTTTGCGAAACTATAGGTTTTGGGTGTTTTTTTAATAGTTATAACTTTATACAATATATAATGCTATAATTTATTTCTATAGAATAAAAATAATTTTCCCTCCCGTTTTTAATTTCCGCGTCCCTTTCTAAACCCCGGTTTTTATACTCTACGATTATTGTAATGCTAAATTTCTTAGTCCAAGTCAGCATACCATCTCGCGCTGATACGGGAAGTTTGAATTGTACTACTGGTTATAGCGCAAAAGTTACGTTTTATTTCATAATATTGCTAGTGAAGGGTGAATGGAAAAGTTCGGGATATTTAAGAACCTTCTTAGATGGTATGGTAATTGAGCAGAGCAATAAAGTTGTGTTAATTTCTGTCGTGTCGCCGGTGTATAACGCCGAGGGAATAGTTGATGAATTGGTTGTCAGGCTCATAAATAGCTTGGAGCAAATTGCGCCTGATTTTGAAATAATCTTAGTTGATGATGGCAGTCCTGATAATGGATGGAAAGAAATTATTGAAAACACGAAAAAGGACAAAAGGGTAAAGGCCATAAAGTTAAGTCGGAATTTTGGTCAGCATCATGCAATAACTGCCGGGCTTGATAATGCAAAAGGAGATTGGATTGTTGTTATGGATTGCGATTTACAGGATCGGCCAGAAGAAATTATTAATTTATATAGGAAGGCACAAGAGGGATATGATCTTGTATTTGCGCGGCGGGTAAATAGAAAAGATGATTTTAATAAAAAGTTTTCGGCGCTCTTGTTTTACAAATTCTATTCATATTTATCTGGAATTCAACAAGACAGTACTATTTCGAACTTTGGTATTTACAATAAAAAAGTAATTAGGGCCATAAATCAAATCAGAGAACCGTTAAGGGCTTTTTCACCAATGGCCAGATGGGTAGGGTTTAAATCCACAGGTATCGACGTATTTCATGATAAGCGATTTCAAGGAAAAAGTTCTTATAACTGGTATAAACTTATTAATCTTGCCATCAATATATCAACAGCTTATTCTGATAAGCCTTTAAAGATTGTAACAAACATTGGTCTTACCATATCCGTAATTTCGGCTTTTTTTGTGGCTTATTTTATTACACGCTATTTTTCTGGTGCCAACTTTTCGCTGGCGTATGGGCTGCTTGTATCAATATGGTTTTTATCCGGGTTAACTATTTTTACACTTGGAATTGTTGGCCTTTACGTCGGAAAAACTTTTGATGTAGTAAAGAACAGGCCCCTGTATTTTATTGATGAAAAGGTAAATGACGATTGATATTGTTTTGTGCACGGCATTATTTATCTTTTGAAAGGCAAGCCGGTAATAAATTTAAACCAAAAGTTTTGACTGGATGCTGTGGTAGCGTAAAATAAACTCTAAATGAAAATCCCTTTCAATAAACCCTTTTTAACCGGTAATGAATTGAAATATATTCAGGAAGCGGTTTTAAGCGGAAAAATTTCTGGCGACGGCAATTTTACTAAAAAGTGCCATCAGTTTTTTGAAGATAAATATGGCTTCAAAAAAGTATTATTAACCACGTCCTGCACAGATGCGCTTGAAATGGCCGCCATATTGATTGATACAAAACCCGGAGACGAGATAATTATACCGTCATACACATTTGTATCAACCGCAAATGCGTTTGTTTTACGAGGAGCTAACCTAGTGTTCGCTGATAGCAGCGCCATTCATCCTAACATGGATCCGGATACAATTGAAGCCCTGATTACGAAACAAACTAAGGCAATAGTTGTCGTGCATTATGCGGGCGTAGCATGCGATATGGATAAAATAAAGCGACTTGCCGACAAATATTCTCTTTATGTTATAGAGGATGCCGCGCAAGCTATCGATAGTTATTACAGGGAGCGTCCGTTGGGCTCATTAGGGCATCTGGCTGCTTTTTCTTTTCATGAGACGAAGAACATAATTTCGGGTGAAGGCGGAATGCTTGTGATTAACGATGAAAAGTTCATCGAACGGGCCGAAATTATTCGCGAAAAGGGAACGAACCGGAGCAAATTTTTTAGAGGAGAAATTGATAAATATAACTGGGTTGACATTGGCTCTTCCTTTCTTCCATCCGATTTAATTGCTGCCTTTTTATATGCACAGCTCGAAAATATTCAAGTCATTCAGGAAAGGCGAAAGAAATCATGGGCCAGCTATTATCAAGGCCTTACGGAATTAGCGGGTACGGGCCGTGTCAAACTCCCGGTTATTCCCGATTATGCAACCAATAATGCACATATGTTTTATCTGGTAACTAATACAGCCGCTGAAATGAAGGGGTTGCTGGAATACTTAAAACGGGAAGATATCCTTGCTGTGTTTCATTATTTATCGCTGCACAAAAGTCCGTTTTATTTAAAAACTGGTGGACATTACGATTTGCCTCATGCCGACCACTTTACAGATTGTTTGGTACGCCTTCCACTTTACTTTGATTTAACCGAAAGCGATCAAAGGAAGGTAATTGATACTATTTATAAATTTTATACCTAGGTGAACTTAAACCGTAAGCATTTTTTTGCTGGCCAATAATTTTAAATACGATTTTTATATTTTAAAGCTGATTATTAAAAGTGAGAGAGAATAACCATACAGAAGAAAGTAATTCTTTAAGATTGGATAAAGGGCGTTCGGTTTTAGAAAAGTCAATCATCTTTGCTTTGCTGCTATTGCTTGGTTTCGCTGCGTGCAAAAATATTTCGTACCCCCTTTTGTGGAATGACGAGGCAGAAACTGCCATGGGATCGCAACGAGTCATTAATTATGGTTATCTTAAAGTTCACAATGGCATAAATTCGATTTATGTTCCTGAGAATCCTATGTGGCTTGGTTACAGAGAGAAATATGATGCCTCTGCCGCTTCGGTTTGGGGCAATTATTATTTTGGCGCTATTGGGGTTAAACTTGCTGAATTTACGCAGGACGTTTATCAAAAAACTGCGCTGATTAGGTTGCCATTTGCCATTGCAGCAATTATTGGGCTGGTAATTTTTGCGTATGCTTTTTCAGGCTTTTTTAATACCACAAATTCGTTTAGAATTTTCTTTGCCTCATTTCTGTTTTTGGAATTGCTTTCAGTAAACCTGCTCTTGCACATTCGCCAGGCGAGATATTATTCGTTGATAATACTTGCCACTGCGTGTTTTTTTTATGTCTTCGCCTCCTTCCATTTTTATCGTAAATATTCGCGACGTAAGTATTTAACGTTATTGTTGTTACTTTTACTTGTATCTTTTAATATAAGCTATTTAACATACGTAAGTATATTTGTCACTGTGGGCCTGTATCAGTGTATATCATATTTGAATTTTCGTTGGAAACTGGTTCGTTTTGTGCAACCATGCAGCTTTAAAGAGTTGTTGATATTGACCAGTCCATTATATTTATCGGCCTTGTTGCTTATTCCTGAACTTGTTTTCTATCAATTTTTCGAAAACGCAAGCGCTGCCAGTCGTTACTATCATAGCGACCTTATGGCTTATGTAAACCATTTGCGCGGCCTGTTGGCTGTCTTATGCAAATTCGATTTATTGCCCGCAATGATTATTGTCAAGATATTTAGGGAGGGATATTATTATTTTGTTAAAAAGAATAAACTGAGTTTAAGCGAGAATACAAAAATGCTGGAGGCGATGGAGTTTTTTATGCTTATTTTTTTAGCAGTTTTACCGGTGTTCGCCGGCCGCATGCCATGGCTCTATACCCGCTATTTTATTGTGCTACAGCCTGTAATAGTTTTGATATTATTGTCGAACGTGTTTATTATTCTAGGATACGAAGCTGTGCTACCGCAGAGAAAGTTCTTTAATTCTATAAGATTATCTTTCTTGCCACTTGCGTGCTTTATTTGCCTGTCGGACATAGCATTAAGCGAAAACCATTTTTCCGATTATATCTATCAACTTTCGCATCCTTTAAAAGGGCCGCTTGACTACTACATACCTGCCATAAAGGAAAAATTTCCGCATACTGAAAATATTGTTTTGGCAACTAACTACGAGGAGTTTTCGTACGAGTACTATCTCGGGTGCAACGTTATTATCGGTTACGGTAATAAGTTC
>CAISKH010000414.1 GCA_903885865.1 uncultured Mucilaginibacter sp. | reverse complement strand
CAACGCCCCAGGGTTTACCGCTGCCTAATGCCCGTTTCATTTTATTTATATCACCATAATGAACTATATATGTTGGCAGCGTACCTGCTCCGTCATCTTCGCCATCGGCCGATATCCAGGGGCGCGACGGATCCAGTTTACGGCAAACATCCGCCCAAACGCTGTAATGATCAACTAAAACCTGTTTCATTCCCGGCGGATTATGAAACACATTGGTAACAATAGGCATGATCTCGTTTGATATGCTCCAGCCAAATATCGACGGATGGTTACGGTCGCGTAATATAAGTTCGGCAATATGAGTTTCGCTGTCTTTCCAATAATCAGCGTTGTCAAGCTTTGGGCCACCGTCGCTTGCCCACATCCCGGTTTCATCCAGCACCATAATGCCCATTTCATCTGCCATATCCAGGTAAAACGAAGGGTAAGGTTGGGCATGCAGGCGTACGGCATTCAGGTTTGCAGCACGCATAGCGGTAAACCATGCCCAGGCATAGCGGCGCGTCATTTGCGGAACACCCAAAAAATGCCAGGAATCGCCCTTCATCACGAATGGTTTACCGTTCAATAAAAATTGGCCGCCTTTTATGGTTGTTTGCCGCCAACCGAAGCGGCTATATTTGCTGTCAATAACTTTATCGCCCATATTGGTATGTACCACTAAGCCGTAAAGGTGAGGCGCATCAGGCGACCAGTTTTTTAATCTACCCTTAACAAGCGCTGACAATAATACTTTTACCGTGTCATGAGCAGGAATTTTCACTTTTATTGGCGATAGTAGCAGTAAAGCTTTAGCACCAAGCTCAGAACTTGGAACAGGCGCCGTCAGTACATCTTTACCGGCTTTTGATAGCCAGGGGTACACGCTTGCCCCCACCCTTACAACAACTGCTTTGTCTTTATTATTAACCAGCGTAACCTGTGCCTTTAATTTTCCTGAATCGAGTAAAGACTGAATATAAACATCAGTTGCGTTCACTTGCGAAACGGCTACCAAATAAACATCCTGCCATATACCGGCAATATGCTGCCCCCAGAACGAGCCGGCCTGGTAAGTGCGCCGCCCATACTGGCCCCGATGGTCAAAGAGAGAAGATTTGCGTATACCTATGCTGATTTCATTTTCTTTGCCCGGTATAATTTGATCGGTTACATCTACGTCAAACGGCAAAAATATACCGAAGTGTTTACCTGCCGGTTTTCCGTTTACCAATATTTCAGCATCGCCCGCTACGGCCTCAAAATGAAGCTGGATATGCTGTCCTTTCCAATTTGCCGGCACTTTAATTATTTTTTTCAGCCAGCCCATTTTAATTTTTTCCCACTCTTTCGGATAACTTGGGTAGGTAATAAAATCTCCGCCCAAGCCTTTATTATCTGCAAAACTGTTCACGTTCCAGGGCGACGGGATGCGGATAGGAGCTTTATCCCAATTGTTTGTCATTCGCGGAAGTTCAGGTGTGGCATCCACACCTTCACGAAAATTTGACGGCAAAGCAACGGGCTCAAATTGCCAAAGTCCGTTAAGGCATATAGCCTGCCGGTAAGGTTGCTCAGCATGTTTTACCCAAGTATCTGATGGTGCAAACTGACCGCTGAATTGTAAATGCGATTGCTGCCCGTAAACTAATACCGGCAGTATGAAGGCACATAGTATTAAAATGCAGTGTTTATTGGTTTTCATGAATAATAAAATTAACTCAGGGTATTAATAATTCTTTAACGCTTCCGTATAGATATTGCATTTCAATCGATTGCAGCAGCAATTATTTTTAATGTAAAATTTATTTTTTGTGATTTAGGATAACGGTTAAAATGGATTCTCAGATCTTAAATTGGTAAAGATCAATAATGATTTAAAACCTATAATTTAGCACCTATAAATTTGTGTTAAATGTATTGATTAACTCAAGTTCATGATGTAAAAAAAGCGTTACCTCTTGTCAGAATTAACGCTTTAAAATTTTATGCGCTGAACCTATAATTCCCTAACCCAAATATTGCGGAAACTTATGGGTTCACTTCTATCGCCATGCGCCTGTAATTTAATTGGCGCAGGGCCATGTTTTACATAAATTGGTGGGCCTATAAATTCGGTTTGCCCTAATAAAACCACATTATTCTGTATTAAAACACCGTTTTGAAACGCGGTAACTTTTGCCGGGGTTTTAACGGTGCCGTCATCATTAAAAGTAGGCGCGGTCCATATCGCGTCATAACTCTGCCATTCGCCGGGAGGCTTGCAGGCATTTACCAGGGGTATAAACTGCTTATATATGCTGCCTGCCTGGCCATTAACATAGGTTTTATTAATATACGAGTCTAATATCTGCAGCTCATAACCGGCATCACCTTTTCCCAAAGAAGCAAAAAATAAGCCGCTGTTCCCCCGCGCCTGGTCCGAGCCGGTAATATTTGAAGGTATTTTCCATTCCACGTGTATCTGGTAGCTCGAGAATGATCTTTTAGTCTCAATATTGGTCGTACCCTTTTTTACGGTTAATATACCATCTGCAACGGTCCATGGGGCGGGTAGGCTCCGATCCTGCGTCGATACCCATTGGTCAAGGTTACTCCCGTCAAATAAAACTATCGCGTCAGACGGGGCATCGCTATCTGTTTTACCGGGCGTAATTACCTTAGGAACAGGTTCATATATCTCTGTATCCTCATGCCGGGGTTTGTTTTGGGCATTAGCCGAAAAAAAACTTAAAGCAAATACTGCTGTAAC
This sequence comes from uncultured Mucilaginibacter sp., assembly GCA_903885865.1. GTDB lineage: Bacteria > Bacteroidota > Bacteroidia > Sphingobacteriales > Sphingobacteriaceae > Mucilaginibacter. The sequence goes on along the minus strand of CAISKH010000414.1, from coordinate 2,138 downwards.
CAGGGAAATGTGTTTTGTGTTCATTCTGAAAGGGGATAATTGGTGAACAAACATAGTAAAAAAATAAAAAAAATAGCAGGTATTTTGGCTAAAGCCTGAATAGCAGACTTACATCCTTTCCGGCACGGCGATACCCAGCAAATTCATTGCCTTGCTGATAACCTTAGCCGACGCAACCGAAAGCTGTAGCCTGAACTGTTTTACTTGTTCATCTTCAGCTTGAAGGATGGAGTGTTCATGATAAAACTTGTTATAAACCTTGGCCAGTTCATATACATAATTGGCTACAATACCAGGGTTATAACCGCTTGCTGCTACGGTAATGGTTTCAGGGAACTGCGTTAACGTAACAATGAGGTCGCGTTCTTCCGGATTCAATTCTATAGGCTCTGCTTCTACCCCTGTTAAGGTTGCCCGGCTTAAAACCGATTTGATACGGGCATGGGTATATTGAATAAACGGCCCGGTATGCCCCTGGAAATCAACCGACTCATTGGGGTCAAACAATAGCCGTTTTTTAGGGTCGACTTTTAGCAGGAAATATTTTAAAGCGCCCATACCAATGGTATGGTATAATTGCAGCCTTTCTGCTTCGCTAAAATCATTTATTTTGCCTAATTCTTCGGTAACCTTTCTGGCAGTACTTTCCATTTCGGTTATCAGTTCATCGGCATCAACCACCGTTCCCTCGCGCGATTTCATTTTACCCGATGGCAAATCAACCATACCATACGATAAATGATACAAACCTTTTGCCCAGGTTTTCCCCAATTTTTGAAGTATCAGGAACAATACTTTAAAATGATAATCCTGTTCGTTACCCACCACATAGATAGATTCATCCATGTGGTAATCATTATATTTTAACTGGGCGGTGCCCATATCCTGCGTCATATAAACCGAAGTTCCATCAGCGCGCAGCACCAGCTTTTCGTCAAGGCCATCGGCGGTAAGGTCTATCCATACCGAGCCATCCTCCTTTTTTATAAATACCCCGCTTTGTAGCCCTTCCTCAACAATATCTTTGCCCAATAAATAAGTGTTGGATTCGTAATAGAATTTATCAAACTCCACACCCAACGCTTTATAGGTTTTCCCGAAGCCGTCATACACCCAGGTATTCATGGTTTTCCATAAATTAATTACCTCCTCATCCCCTGCTTCCCATTTCAGCAGCATTTCCTGCGCCGATTTAATGAGCGGCGCATTCTTTTTGGCTTCTTCTTCTGTTTGTCCCTGTGTTTTTAAGAATTCTATCTCCTTTTTATATTCCTGATCAAATATTACATAGTATTTGCCTACCAAATGATCGCCTTTTTCGCCTGTAGATTCGGGTGTTTCCCCATTGCCATACAACTGCCACGCCAGCATCGATTTGCAGATATGTATGCCACGGTCATTCACCAGGTTGGTTTTTATTACTTCGTACCCTGCCGCATCCAGTATCTGTGCTACCGAATAGCCTAACAGGTTATTACGTACGTGCCCCAAATGCAATGGTTTATTGGTATTGGGCGATGAATATTCAACCATTACCTTTTTGCCATTGGGTTTAAAAGTGGCAAAGGTATCGGGTAAAACCGCCGTGTATAGCTGATTTATCCAATAAGTAGAGGATAAAGAAATGTTTAAAAATCCTTTTATTACGTTAAATGCTGAAACTTCTTTTAGTTCATCTTTCATGTACTCGCCTATTTCTTTACCTGTTTGCTCTGGCGATTTTTTAGAAAACTTAGTAAACGAAAAAGTAACTATAGTAACCTGGCCCTCAAACTCTTTGCGCGTTTCCTGCAAGCTAATATCGGCAGGTGCAATATCAATTTGATAAATGTGTTTAATGGCTTTAACGGTGGCTTCAATAATAAAATTCATGCGGTAAAATTAAGAAAAATAGTGATTAGAGATTAGTTGATTAGAGATTGGGCCTGTCGCGTGGTTAAACCCCTCCCTACACCCTCCCGTTGGGAGGGAATCGCACCCTCCATCGCACTTTTTAAACTAATACTATCCACAATATTATATCCAAAATAATAACCTAATAACTCAATCATCACTAACTCAATAAAACAATTACCAACCAACCCAATAATTAAATTACCAATAACTAACCAACCCGCCTACTATGAACCATCAACCAT
>CAISKH010000413.1 GCA_903885865.1 uncultured Mucilaginibacter sp. | reverse complement strand
TACGAGTTTGGTATTACTTTTGGTTTGTTTAATAGCCGTATCACTGGTACCGCTACTTACTATAACGACCAGACCATCAATCAAACATTGCCTATTTCAACCGATCCGGCTACGGGCTATACAAGCACTATTGTAAATTTGGGCGCGGTTTCTAACACCGGGTACGAGTTTACACTTAATACGCATGTTATATCTCAAACACCCGACAATGTATATTTAGATCTGGGAGGTAATTTCGCTATCCAGGATTCAAAAGTACTTTCATTGCCCAACGGCCTTAATTCGATTTCGCTTTCTAGCGGAACGCCAGTTATTCAGGCTATCGTAGGTGCGCCTTACCCTATGCTGGTTGGTACCGATGTTAACCGTGACCCTTCGGGCCATGTTATAGTTGATGCCAATACCGGTATGCCTTCAACCAACCCCAACCTGGTTCAATTGGGCCGCACCACACCAAAGTATCTGTTAGGCTTAACTCAACGAATTGGTTATAAATTTATAACGCTTAATTTGGTCGAAGACTACCGTACCGGTTATGTGATCTATAATGGTAGTTTGTCGTCAGCTACCGCTGCCGGCAGTTCGGCGCTTTCCGCTTCAGCGGGCCGCCTGCCTTTTGTGTTCCCCAATTCAGTTATCAATACCGGAACGGCTGCAAACCCTGTTTATGTAAACAATACCAATACATCCATACAAGACGGAAACATCGGTTTCTGGGATAGTGGATCGTATTTCGCAGCAAACAGCACTTATGTAACCAGCGGCGCTTATTGGAAATTGCGTGAAGCCGATTTGGAATTTAAACTTGACCAATGGGTTAAGCAGTCAAAATTCATTAAGCGGGCAACCTTTTCAATTAATGGCCGTAACCTGTTAATGTGGAGGCCAAAATCAAACAATTGGACAGACCCTGAGTTTGCAAATACTACTGGTAACGCAACAGGTGTTAACACTACCGGAAATTTGCCGCCGACAAGGATATATGGTGCAACTTTGAATGTGACATTTTAATTAAAAGAAATGATGAAAAAGTATATAGCAATAATATTTATAACACTTGCAGTTGCCGGGAGCAGTTGCAAGAAAACTTACCTGGATGAGTTGGCGACCAACCCGAATACGCCGGCCATTACAACGCCAGACCTGGCGCTTGCAGGTGCGTTAAAAACAACGGCATCGTTGTTTAACGGAACAGGGTTCACTATGTATGCGGCCTGGATGGGTTACCTGTCATGGAGTACCGGTTACCAGCCCAATGTGGCGCTTTTAAGCTACCAGTTTACCAGCAGTACTTATGATGTATGGACCAACTGGTACCTGAATATCAACAACTATACAGCTATGGCCAATTCAACCTCAAATCCGTATTACCAGGCTATCGCCCAGATTATGATATGTTATGATTTTGAATCGCTGGTTGATAATTATAATAATGTGCCTTACACCCAGGCCCTGAAGGGAACTACGAACCTGACCCCGGCCTATGATACAGGTTCGTCAGTATATGACAACCTGCTTACCCAACTGGATGCAGCAATCGCATTGATACAAGGGGCGCCAGCCAGTACGCTCGCCCCCGGAACAAGCGATATCATGTATGGGGGTAAAATGGCTAACTGGCTGCTGTTTGCCAATACCCTTAAACTGCGGATAATTATGCGCCAGTACGGGCCTACAGGGGCAATAAACCCTAATGTAGCGTCGAAAGCGGGAATGCTTACCAGCGAACTTGCCAAAACTGCAGCAGTAGGTTATATTTCTACAACCGCACAAGAAGGGAAAGTAAACCCCGGCTATACCAACCTTGATGCAAATGGCGGCGAGCAACAGCCGCTTGATTTGGCTTACGGTTACAACCAGTCGGGCGCTGCCATTGGCAACAACTCTACTTACCAGGCCAATACCTACGCCGTTAATTTCTATACCGCAAATAATGACCCGCGCTTAACACAGATTTATGCCACTTCAACAGGAGGCGCGGTTATAGCTACGCCACTTGGCCAAACCACGCCACCTGCCGGTACACCCAGCAAGCTAAGCGCGTTTTTGCTGAGCCCAACAAAAGCTGCATTCCTGTTTACCGCAGCCGAGTCGTTGTTTTTACAGGCAGAAGCAGCTAAGGATGGTTTAATAACAGGTACCGCTGCTACTTTATATGATTCGGCTATTACGGCATCATTCACTGACCTTGGATTGACCGCTGCACAGGCTACTACTTATTATACACAAGCAGCCATCGCTACCCCGACCGAGCAAAACATTATTACCCAGAAATGGGCAGCTTTGAACCCGTTTGCGGCAAACGAAGCCTTTAATGAAATGCGCAGGACAGGTATCCCTGCTGTTCCGGTATCTATTTTGCCGGGACATACACAAACTACGCAGCCAACAAGAATATTCTACCCGATAGTTGAGTATAATACTAATGCGGCAAATGTAGCGGCACAGGGAGCAATCAGTGAAACTAGTTCAAAGATATTCTGGGCCCAATAAACGATATTTAAACTAAAAAAATATGAAAACAAAGTATTTAAAAGGAATTACGGCACTCGGCTTTATAGCGTTGCTATCATTCAGTGCGTGTCTGAAAGACGACACTCATTATTTCAATCCGGAGGCAACTCAATCAACTATTGTGGAACTGGTAAATAGTGGTTTGGCAAATTTT
>CAISKH010000412.1 GCA_903885865.1 uncultured Mucilaginibacter sp. | reverse complement strand
TTCATTTGATTATGTAGCTACTTCTAACCTGCCGGGCTTTCAAACTTCCACCCTGCCCGGCTTTCAAAGCGGAGCATATAAAGTTATATATAAGGACTGGACGGCTGTTAGCATAAATCTGCATGACTACCCGGGGCACCAGGTACTGCTCGAGTTTACAACTGCCGACTGTACAGAAGGCGCTCATTTTGGTTATGCTTATATTGATGTAAAAAGCAGCTGTTCATCATTAATTACAGGGAGTGATTTCTGTCCTTCACAACAAACAGTTACACTTACCGGCCCGGCCGGTTTTAGTCAATATAACTGGTATTCTGCCGATAGATCGAAAAATTTAGGTACCGGGGTTAATCTTACATTACCCATTGCCGGCTTAGACGGAACGAGCCTGCTGTTAGACGTCATACCATTCGCGACATTTGGATGTAACAACACCATAACCGCTGTTTTACACGCCTTGCCAGCTATTACTTTTGCTATAACAAACCCCGCTCAGGTATGTTACCCTTCGGTTATTGATATAACAGATGCCGGTATTGTAACCGGCAGCGATACTAATTTAACCTATACCTATTGGCAGGACGCTGCCGCCAGCATACCCATTGCATCGCCAAAAACAATTAACGCCAGTGGTACCTATTACATAAAAGCTACGGCCCCCACAGGCTGTTTTGACATAAAACCTGTAACGGTGGTTATCAATCAATTACCTGTTTTAAAAATAACCGATCCGGCATCTGTTTGCTTAACAACGCCTGTTGATATTACTAACCAGGCAGTTATTAACGGCAGCTCAGCAGGTTTAACGTATTCTTATTGGCTTGATGCATTGGCAACCCAACCATTAACCACGCCATCAGCAATAAAAACCGCTGGAACATATTATATAAAAGCTGTTAATTCGTCCGGTTGTTTTCTTATAAAGCCCGTAAATGTTACTTTTTATCCCCCGCCACTGTTGGTTGTAAATAATCCGCCCGCGGTTTGTTTTCCCGGAACTATTGATATTACCGCAAAATCGGTTACTAATGGCAGTGATGCCGGGCTCAGCTTTTCGTACTGGGCAGATGCGGCAGCAACAATTGCATTAGCATCGCCCGATAAAGTTGCACAAAGCGGTACTTATTATATTAAAGCCATAAATAATAACGGATGCGAAAAAATTCAACCCGTTGTTGTTACTATCAACCCATTACCGCAATTAGTGGTCAATAACCCATCGCAGGTATGTATGCCTGATAAAATAGATATTACAGCTGCAGCCGTTACAAACGGAAGCAACAATGTTAGTACGTTAACTTATTGGAAAGACGCTAATGCAACTATTTCCCTCACAACCCCAAAAGCAATTACCGATAGCGGAGTTTATTATATTAAGGCAATAAGCCCGCAGGGTTGCGAGCTAATTAAACCGGTGCTGGCAACTGTACACCAAACGCCGGTATTGTCAATAGCAAACCCCGCTAAAGTATTCGTACCCAATACGGTTGATATTACAAAAAACGGAATAACAAACGGAAACACAAGCCACTTAACGTTAACCTATTGGAACGATGCAAATGCCACATCTCCACTAACCAACCCAACAACAATTTCTCAGGCAGGCACCTATTATATAAAAGGAAGTAACACTTATTGTTATGATATAGAACCTGTTGAAGTTACTATTAGTTTAGTTCCGCGAATTCTTGTTCCTACAGCTTTTACGCCAACAAAACCCGATAATAATATATTGTTTCCTTTTCTTATCGGTATTAAAACTTTTATAAGCTTTAAGGTATATAATCGTTGGGGCGAGTTAGTGTTCCAGGGAAATAGTGCCGATCCTAAACAAGGATGGAACGGTATGTATAAAGGGAAAATTCAGTTTTTAGATACTTTTACCTGGTATGCCGAAGGATACGATTTTTCTGATAATTTAGTTCACAAAAGCGGCAACACGGTTTTATTAAAGTAGGCAATAGCATGAAATACTTACTTTTTTTCATGTTGTTTATTACCTTATACTTCAGGTGCAAGGCCCAGGATCCACACTTTACCCAATATTTTGCATCACCATTAACCCTAAATCCGGCACTAACAGGGTTTTTTGATGGTACTTATAGATTGGCGCTTAACGAAAGACAGCAGTGGTGGAACGTAGGGGCAAGTTATAGTACAACAAGCGTTTCAGCCGATCTTAAAATTTTACCCGATGATATTCCCAGGTTTGATACGTTCGGAATTGGTTTTAGCGGGCTATTTGATAAATCATTAAATGGCGCGTTGCTTAGTAATTATATATCGGTATCAGCTGCTTACCATAAAAGTTTAGCCGCCGAAGGCAGACAAACGCTGGGGCTTGGCTTCCAGGTTAGTTTTGCAAACAGATTTATTGATTTTAGCAAATTGTCGTTTGCATCGCAGTTTAATGTTGATTTTTTTGACCCCGCCATACCGGTATCCTTTGAGAATAATGCTAACACCAAATATTTGGATATAAATGCGGGATTACTATATGCCTTGCATACCAGTAACGCTAATTTTTATGCAGGTGCTTCGCTATACCATAGCAATAAACCTACCGAAACAATATTTGATCCTTCAGGATATCAAATTCCATTTCGCGAAACAATACATTTCGGTGGCGAGGTCAACGTTAACTCCTTATCATCAATGCTTTTCAGCGGGGTTTTTATGACCCAGGGCGGAATCAATGATGAACTGATCGGGGCCGCTTATGCTGTAAAAACAGGCGATGATTTCAACAATTTGAACTCAACTAAATTATACCTGGGTTTTTGGTACAGGTTCAATGACTCTTATATTCCGTACGTAGGTATAGATTATAATAATTTCAACGTAGGGATAAATTATAGTTTGTCTTCATCGTCAATATCCGGCTATCACCCCGCAACATTCGAAGTTTCATTAATATTCAAGCAAAAATCAAACAGCAATCAAGCATCGTTATGTCCGCGATTTTAAAGTTAATATTTAACCGAAATGCTATTTAATTCACCTTATTTTCACTATTCTTGCCAAAAATGTATCGCTATAAATGATAAAAGACCTACCCGAAAATAATGTTAAGGATATTGCCGTGGCCGTGGCTTTGGAAGGTGAGAATATTGAAAGCAAAACCTGGTATGTGTATCTCATCAACCTGAAAAAAGAGCCTATTGAAAATGTATTGGTAACCTCAAAAGGTTATGGCGAAAAAAACGGCGAGCAGGTTAAAACCTCTACCCTGCGCCATATGTTCCCGGTAATTGCTAATGGTGCTTATAAATTGATAGAACCTATTGATGAGCAAACCTTTGGCTTAAATAATGAATACTGGGTAAGCTACTACATAGGTACCCAGATATATGATAAAAAATTCATTTTCCTGCCCGAAAGTATTGTTGATTCTAACTTTATTAAGCTGCCCGTGGTTAATAAGCCCGGGGTGATGATACGGTAAGGGAGTCTTAAGTCGCTATTTCTAAGTCTTAAGTCTGACTTTTGACTCAAGACTAACGACTTTGGACTTAAAACTAAGAATCAAACTTCTCCAGCAACTTCAACAGCGTTTCAAAATCCTTTGGATATGGGGCATGTATGGTAATGGGTGTGCCATCCATTATTTTGCAGGTAACCTCGAAAGCATGCAGGGCAAAACGTTTCATAATGGGCAGTTCTTCCTGGTCCTTGCCTAAATGATATTTACGTTTAATGGCTGACAGAAACACGGGCTTGCCCTTATACATTTCATCGCCGGCTATTGATGCGCGCTGGGTAGCCAAATGTATACGTATCTGGTGCATACGGCCAGTAACAGGGCGGCATTCAACCAGTGTATAATGTTTAAAGTATTTGATGGATTGGAACCAGGTTTCGGCGCGCTTGCCTTCCTGCCTGCTAATGGTTACGTTGCCTTTCCCTACATTCAGTATGGGCAGGTCGACCAGTAAATTTTCAAAAACATGGGTGCCGTCAATTATGGCATGATATACCTTGTTAACCTGCCGCCGTTCAAACTGCATAGCTACAGAGCGGTATGCTTCGGTATTTTTAGCTATAATTAAAGCGCCAGAGGTCTCTTTATCTAACCGGTGGCATATTTGTGCGTCGGGCGAATAATCTTTGGCCAGGCGTAATATATTGATCTCGCCGCCCTCCCGCTCATCCAGCGAACTTATAAAGGCCGGCTTGTTTATTACGATAAGGTCATCATCTTCAAATAATATAAGGTCGGCAAATTTTGGAAATTTCATATAAGTTGCAAAAATACGGTTATTAATTTAATGGGTGATATATCCCTACCCCAAAATGTCATTTCCCGCTATGTTCGAAATGACACCGATTTTAATTTCGCGCAAACAAACATTAATTAGTGAGGTTATTGTATTTGAAAAACAAAATTATCAATCTAACTATTAAAAATTATGAGTACAAAAACAACCAAACCTGACGAAAAAGGATTTTTTGAGAAGGTAAAAGAAACCATTGAAGAACTTTGGGATGGTACCAAAGACAAAGTCGAAGATATAAAAGATGCTGCCGAAGATAAATTTAATGATCTTACAAAAAAATCAGCGCCGGCTAAAAAATCGGTAGCTAAAAAAGCTACCGCCGCTAAAAGCGCTGTTAAGCGAGCCGCCACGGCTAACACTACAAAAGCGAAAACAGCTGTTAAGAATGTAAAAACAAAGGCCGATACCAAAGTTAAAGCTGTTGCTGCCAAAGCAAAAACAGCCGCTGCAAGCGCTAAGAAAACTGTTAGTGCAAAAACAAGTTCAGCTGCAAGTAAAGCGAAAAGGAAACCGGCTTTGTAAATTTCAGCTATTTACAAAAAGAAAAAGGCCCCCCGATGAATCGGGGGGCCTTTTTATGCTTCAAATTTATAGCCAACGCCCTTAACCGTGGCTACTATATCGTCCCCCAGTTTTTCCCGGAGTTTGCGTATGTGTACATCAATGGTACGGTTAGTAACCACAACCGAATCTTCCCAAATATTTTTCAGTATCACCTCACGGGTATAAACTTTGCCCGGTTTGGAGGCTAATAAATACAATAATTCAAATTCCTTTTTTGCTAATACTACTTTCTCTCCTTTTTTGAAAACAAGGTAAGCTTCGCGGTCAATAACCAGGTCG
>CAISKH010000411.1 GCA_903885865.1 uncultured Mucilaginibacter sp. | reverse complement strand
GCCCCGTTAAAAAGAGATCTGGAAGAGCTGTATGTTGTTTACACAAAGAAAGATGAGCCTTATCAATATACTAAGTCAGTGGGTACACAAATTATTTTTAGAAATACCAAGGTTGCTTTTGATATAAACCGTAGTGAACAATTACCCTTTATTATCCCCTCAGCAAGAAGACAGTTAACCATAATACATCCGGTACTGGATAGTATGCTGTTTGACCGGAACGGTAATATAAACCCATTTAAAAGTATCTTACCCAGGGGGTATTGGTCGTGGGATAGAATAGCCGATCTTTTCCCCTCCGACTTTAACGCGCCAGGCATAAACCAACAGAAAATACCCTCAATAAAGGAAATTAAGGCAATTGTAAATACTATTGATACCGTCAGGTCGCATCTGCCGCCCGAGAAATTATACTTGCAAACAGACAAGCCCTATTATGCTCCTGGTGATACCCTGCGCTTTAAAGCCTATTTACTGGATGCTGATTTTTTAGAGCCTTCAACCCGAAGCGGTTTACTATATGTTGAACTTGATAATGCTGCAAACCAGGCAATAAAACGAATAATGACGCCGCTTGGCTCTGGCGTTAGCTGGGGTGATATAACGTTGGATGAAAAAGACTTCCCACAGTGCACCTATACCCTGAGGGCCTATACTAACTGGATGCGCAATTTTGGGGAGGATCATATTTTTAAAAAGAACATTTACGTTTCCCAATTAAACAGCCCCGTATTGGTAAAAGCGGGGTTTATACTGCAAAATCAGGGCAGAAAGGATAATGTGCAGGCAAGTTTGAGGTTCACCGGCTCAGGCGGCGAGCCGTTGCGATTGGCAGATATGCAGCTGCGGGTAAAATCGGGCAATAAAACGTTGTACCGTGATAAGACGATTACAGGAAGTGACGGCAGTATGGAAGTGAATTTTGACCTTGCTGATAAAACTGCTATAAAGAATTTATCTATACAGGCACAAAATATAAATAAGGGGGCAGATACAACTACTTTAATTATACCGGTAGATATAAACAGGGCAGAAAACACCGATGTTCAGTTTATGCCCGAAGGCGGCAATATAGTAGCCGGCATACCTGCCCGTATAGGTTTTAAATCAGTAAGCGAAGATGGCAGGGGCGCGGCGATAACCGGGGCGGTTTATAACAGTAAAATGCAGGAGGTGGCAGTGTTTCAGTCGACCCATAAGGGCATGGGATCGTTTGAATTAAATCCGGAAGCAGGCGAAAGCTACATGGCCAGGGTTACACTGCCCGGAAACAGCGGGAAAAATTATCCCCTGCCTGCAGTAAATTTAATAGGAACTGCCCTGAAGGTAATTACTAAAGATAAGGATTCGCTGGAAATAACCTTAAGCGCCAGTACGCAGCTGATCAACTCGCCTGCTACCTATTACCTCATAGGCCAGGCCCGGAGGGTGGTATGTTATGCGTCGCTGGTCAGCTTTAAACAGGGAGTGATAAGACGGGCCATATCCAAAGGGTTGTTCCCGACAGGGATAACCCGTTTTACATTACTAAGTGCTGATAAATTACCGCTTAATGAACGGATAGTTTATATAGATCATAACGATAACCTGCAGTTTATTCTTAACACAAACAAGTTGGTTTATACTCCACGCGATAGCATTGCTTTAGCCATAGCCGTAAAGGATGCCGCCGGAAAACCTGTACAGGGCACCTTTTCGCTTGCTGTAACCGACGACTCGCAGGTAAAAACAGACAGTACGGCCGGTAATATCCTAAACAATCTGCTGTTTACTGCCGATCTGAAGGGAACTATAGAGGACCCGGGTTATTATTTTGAAAATGAAAACAATCCCGGTCCAGATAGCTATCGGGGCAATAAAGCAATAGATTTAGATAACCTGTTGTTAACTCAGGGTTGGATAGGCTACGATTGGAAACAGGTATTCAATACAAAAAATGGAGAACCGCCGTATGCGGCCGAACCGGAGTTTATTCTACAGGGTAAAGTAACCAATGTTTTAAATAAACCTGTAGAAAAAGCGAAGGTGCTGCTTTTCTCGCGAAAACCCGAATTAATAAGAGACACGGTAACTGATAAGGAGGGCCGGTTCATTTTCAAAGGATTATTCCCCGTTGATACAGCTGAATTTAAAATACAGGCCCGGAATAGGACAGGCCAGAGTTTTAATGTTGGCATAGAAATGCTAAACAGTTTTAAGCCACCGTTATTTGCGGCAGCAGCCATCATGCAAACACCCCGGTATGTAAACATTGATACGGTATTACTTAATAATAAAAATACAAAAATAGCGCAGCTAAAAGCCGAAGTTAATTTGCCCGATGCCGGTTATTTGCTGAACGAAGTAACCATTAAAGAGAAAAAGATAATCCCTGACTCGCATAACCTGAATGGCCCCGGCGAGGCCGACCAAACCTTTGATGAGCAGGATATGCTTAAAGTGGGTAAGATGTCGTTGCAGAAATTTCTTGAAAAAAATATCAAAGGGTTCAGTAACTATGGCGTTAACTGGCAGCAAGGGGGGCCCCTTCCAATAAGTTATGTACTATACGGCAAAATGGTGCACTTTGTAATTGATGGAATTGACATAAACCAACTGTTTGCCGATTATGATTTAGGGCAATTAAGTGACCTCGGGGCAATTAAAGAACCCAATCGCCGCAATTTTTTGGCAGGCATTCTTGACAAATTTACGGCCGAGGATGTTAAAGGCGTAGAGATAATGTATAATTCAAAATATAACAACAATTATAACGTCCGGATACTTGCAACTACAACCCTGAATAGTTATGTCGATAAAATAGCCTATATAGAGATCACTACTCGCGCGGGCAAGGGGCCGTATTCAGTCACAACACCCGGAACCTACCTGTACAAACCTCTGCCTTTTACTTTGCCCAAACAGTTTTACCGGCCACGGTATACAGTTAGCAACAGCAACACCGCTATAGGTACTGACCTGCGCTCCACCATTCATTGGGAACCCGATATAATAACGGACAAGGACGGCAAAGCTGTTGTTTCGTTCTATAGCGCCGATAAACCGTCTGACTATACCATAGTTATGGAAGGTACCGATTTGAGCGGTAAAATAGGTTATAAAAGACAGCAAATAAAAATCAGCTCGAAATCAATAGCCGCAAAATGAGGAGGGTATATATTCTTATAGCCTTAAGTTTATTATCCTTCACGTGTTTTGGCCAGGTAAACAACGGCTTACTTACTACCCTATCAGCCGTTGCCGGAATGCGCGAGAGGATGCCTATTGAAAAACTGTACCTGCAACTGGATAAACCCTACTACGCTATTGGTGATACCCTGCGCTTTAAAGCTTATTTGCTAAACGGCGATCTTTTAAAGCCATCAACAAAAAGCAGGATATTTTATGTAGAACTTATTGACGACAGCAGCCGTGTAACAAAACGGCAAGTGCTGATGCTGCGAAACGGAATAGCATGGGGCGATATTGTATGTAAAAAAACATGGCATGCCGGTAATTATACCCTGCGCGCGTATACCAACTGGATGCGCAATTTTAGCGAAGAACATTTCTTCAGAATGCAGTTGGGTATTGTCCCGGCCGGCAGCCAGGATTGGTTGATCAGCAATCGCGTTACTGTTGATAAAGAAAAAAATGTAAACGTGACTATGCGGTTTACCGACCGGGCGCATAGAAACATAGGTTTTCGTGATATGCAGTTAAGCGTGCTGCAAGGAACAAACGTATTGCTGAAGAACAAAACCAGGACCGGCCCCGAAGGAACTCTCGATTTTAAGTTCGCGTTGCCCGAAAACCTTGCCAAAGGACCGCTTTCGCTGTTGGCCCAGGATATAAGCAAGGACGGAGGCGGCAGAAAAATAGTTATACCCATCTGCTTTAATCGACCGGAAAATATTGACCTGCAATTTATGCCCGAAGGCGGCAATATGGTGGCCGGCATTCCGGCAAAAATAGGTTTTAAGGCCATCGGCGAGGACGGGAAGGGAACAACCCTGGCCGGTAAAATACTCAACAGCAAACAACAGGAAGTAGCAACTTTTCAATCAACCCATAATGGAATGGGCGTATTTACGCTAAGCCCACAGGCAGGGGAGACTTATACAGCAAAAGTTGTGTTGCCAGGTGATAGCGTGAAAAGCTATCCGTTGCCTGAGGTTAACCGGGCGGGCACTGTTTTCCAAATCACTTCAAAAGAAAAAGATTCGCTGGAAGTAACCCTTTCTGCGACAGGTGATATCGTTAATGATCCATCTGTATATTACCTCATCGGCCAAACAAGGGGCTTGGTTTGTTATTCATCGGCTATTACATTTAAAACGAATGTGGTTAAAAAGGCGATAGTCAAAGATTTGTTCCCAAGTGGTATAGCGCATTTTACGTTATTCAACGGTGCCTGCCAGCCATTGAACGAGCGGATCGTTTACATCAGCCATAGTAATAATCTGCAGATCACGGTTAATACCAACAAGCCCGTTTATACGCTTCGTGATGACATTGGCTTAAACATGCAGGTAAAAAATACAGATGGCAAACCCGTACGCGGCCTGTTCTCAATGGCGGTAACCGATGACAGTCAGGTAACTAAAGATAGCACAGCCAGTAATATACTAACAAGCCTGCTGCTCACCTCCGACCTGAAAGGCGATGTTGAGGAACCAAACTGGTATTTTGAAAAGGACAGCAATCCCAGCAATATAAATAATCCAAAAAATAAAGAAATAGCTTTAGATAACCTGCTGTTAACCCAGGGTTGGATAGGCTACGATTGGAAACAGCTATCAGCGCCGCCTGTACCTCCGGAATATGAGGCCGAAACCGAATTTAAGGTAAAGGGCCGCGCAAGCGATTTTTTTGGCTTTGGTATAAATAATACCGGTATTATGTTGGTATCAACGCAGCCGCATATTTTAATGAATACAACAACCGGTAAGAATGGACGGTTTACTTTCAGCGGTTTCCCGGTATTAGATACGATTAATTTCCATATACAGCCCGCCAAAACGTTTAACATAGGCTTAACCATTGACGAATTTTACCCGCCAGAATATACTCCCTTAAAAAACCCGCCGATGCCCTGGTATATTAACAGCGACACTACCATATTAAGCTATATCAACACAAAGCAAAAAGAACTGGACGACGCTTTTGATAGTGGGAAAAGCAAATTGCTGAAAGAGGTTGTTATAAACGGGAAAGCGGTTGATCCGCCGCTGCCACCCATCCTGGTGATGAATAATGAAGAGCTGCATTATGCCCGAATGACCCGCAAGCCTCTTAATTTAATTGATATGCTTTTAGCACGGAAAATAAAACTCCGGTGGTGGTGGCCACTATATTTTCTGTACCAGAATAATGTTGAAGACATTAAAGATATTATGGTTACCGGTAACGAGGATCTTCGTATCACCACTTTTTCCGGTAAGGGCGAAGTTGCATCAGGCACTAAAGGGTATTCATATCATCCTCTGCCCATTAGCTGGCCGCATCAATTTTATTCGCCGCGCTATACGGTTGCAAGCCCGGTTACCGGAAAGGACCGCCGCTCCACTATATTTTGGGAACCCAATCTTATAACCGATGCTTCCGGGAAAGCTAACCTGTCATTTTATACCGCCGACCTGCCCGGTACTTATACGGTTATTGTGGAAGGAACAGATATGAACGGCAACT
>CAISKH010000410.1 GCA_903885865.1 uncultured Mucilaginibacter sp. | reverse complement strand
CCCCGTCGATTCTAGTTTTCCATCGCCTGTGGTATATTATGTTGAGGGTGTTTCAAATCTCATTCAATCTTCGCAGCTAAACATTTATCCTAACCCATCTAACGGCGTTTTTAACCTGAAGTTAAATACAGATAAAGCATTAAACGGCGAACTATTGGTTACCGATGTTACCGGCAAAACGGTTTACAGCCGCCAGCTAAATACCTCTGGTTTTTATCAAAGCTCCGTTAATCTTAATAATTGCGCCAAAGGCTTCTACCTGCTGCAAATAAAAACCTCCGAAGGTTTAATATCAAAAAGCATCTCGCTACAGTAGTCCTATCCTCGTATTATTTTGAATAATCTGCCGGTAACGTAAACAAAACTTTGTTTCTTTGGGTAATTCTATATTTTTGGTCAAATTCTATAGCAAAAAACTATCCTTTAAAATGAAGAAGATTTACACCCTTATAATTGCTTTGGTTTTAACTGCCAACTTTTGCATTGCGCAAACTGTATGTACTGTTGATATGAATGCTGCGCCATCTCCCGGCATTTCTCCCCCGGCAAGTCAGCTGCCATGTGTGGTTATTGGCGAAAACTATAACCAGTATATACAAGTTCAAAACCTCACTTCGTTGATGGGCCTGGTAACTGTTGATTCCATGAATCTTGACTCTGTTATTGGTTTACCTGCAGGCCTTAACTGGATTAAAAACCCTGATGGCTTAGCCGGTGGCCAAAACGGTTGCCTTACATTTTTTGGTACTACCACGGCAACTCCCGGCGTATATAATTTAAGCTGGTATGGAACTGTTTGGGCTACTGTTCAACTTCTTGGTGCTCAATCGTATACCGGTAACCTAAGCCAGTTTAGTAGCCAATATGCTTACTCACTAACTGTAATCAGCCCGGGGGATCCTTGCGGAAACGTATCTGGTATCAATAATTTCAGTGCCGACCTTAACTCTGCTATTTATGTTTATCCTAATCCCAACAATGGCCTTTTCGAATTCAGGTTAAATGCAGGTAAACGCATAAACGGCGAGATAGCCGTTTACGATATAACCGGTAAAAAAGTATTTAATGAGCAATTAGATGCTATCGGTATTTACACTACGGCTATCGATATCAGCAAATTTGCCAAAGGCCTTTACACTTTGCAGTTAAAAACTGCCGATGGCTTTGCCAGCAAGAGGATTTCGGTAGAGTAATAGTTTGCATATAGCAGGCAAAGTACATACTGCTTTAATAATGCAGATAACCCCGATGCATTAAATATTATGGCAAAATTTAAGTCGGCAAACCCCTTTTTAAAACCCAATAACGATACCGGCTTTGGCAGCAACCCCGGTAGCTATGGTGGCCGCTTTATTAATAAAGACGGAACGTTTAACCTGCGCCGCGAGGGTATAAGTATTTTTGATAAGTTCAGCGTGTTTCAACGCATGCTGAATCTTTCAACCTTGCACTTTGGCCTGCTTATTTTGCTTTATTACTTTACTGTGAACGCGTTCTTTACGTTGGCATATGTTACTGTGGGAACTGACCAGCTACAAGGTATTATTGGGGCAAGTCCTTGGGAAAAACTAAAACAAACTTTCTTTTTCAGCACGCAAACTTTTGTAACAGTAGGCTATGGCCGCATTAACCCGGTAGGCGATTTTGCCAGTATATTATCAAGCCTTGAAT
>CAISKH010000409.1 GCA_903885865.1 uncultured Mucilaginibacter sp. | reverse complement strand
TACCCGAGCGCGGGCCAGAGGCCATCATACGGATATCATTTGCGATCTTCATCAGCGATACGGCAATTTGCTTGAGCGCGCCGTGGCTTTCCACCAGTGCGTCATGCGCAGCCAGAGCCTCAAATTTATTATCGGCAGTGCGAAAGGGCAGACCGGTAAATTGGGCAATGTACGCGGCAACCTTAACGTCATAACCTTTGGGCGTGTTAATGCCGGTACCAACCGCGGTGCCGCCCAAAGCCAGTTCTGATAGATGGTCTAAGGTGTTGCGCAATGCTTTTAAGCCGTGATTTAGCTGCGATACATAACCCGAAAATTCCTGCCCCAGGGTAAGCGGGGTGGCATCCATCAGGTGGGTGCGGCCAATTTTTACGATGCTTTTAAATGCTTCGGTTTTTGCCTGCAGGGTGTCGCGCAGTTTTTCAATACCGGGTATGGTAACCTCCATCACCATTTTATAGGCGGCAATATGCATGGCGGTAGGGTAGGTATCGTTTGACGACTGCGATTTGTTCACGTCATCATTAGCATGTACAATGGTTTTGCCTTCTCCCAGTTTATGACCGGCCATAACATGCGCACGGTTGGCGATCACTTCATTTACGTTCATGTTTGATTGTGTGCCCGAACCGGTTTGCCAAATTACCAGCGGAAATTCGCCGGCTAATTTACCGGCTAATATCTCGTCGCAAACGGCTGCTATCTGGTCGCGTTTTTCGGCAGATAAAACACCCAGGTCGGTATTGGTATAGGCGGCAGCTTTTTTAAGGTAAGCAAACGCGGCAATGATCTCTTTCGGCATAGATGCCTCTGGGCCAATTTTAAAATTATTGCGTGAGCGTTCGGTTTGAGCGCCCCAGTATTTATCGGCAGGTACCTGTACCTCGCCCATGGTATCGTGTTCAGTTCTGAAACTCATTATAAGGGTATAATTTTCAGCCGCAAAGGTAGGTGTAAAACGGCGGCTTGTTAAAATAATATTTAAAAAGTTACGTGCGTAAGCTATAACTTAGTTATATTATTCATTGCTTAGTTTTATAAGTATGACCATGCAGTCCGTTCAATATAAATACAGCAAATTTTGGAGCATATTTTATACTGCATTGCTTTTGCTGCTGGTAATTATACCTGTTGCCGAAATAAGTGAGGTTGGCGAAGCAGATGAGTTTTCATTATGGTTTACTTTTATCTATGAGCTTATATTGCTACCTGCGTTAATTTATGTTGTTGTTAAGGCGCTCATCCCGGTGCTGAAAGGTAAAATAGCCCTGGAAATTAATTCAAACGGCATTGTATCCTATATGAAAGGAGTAACCGCCGAATGGGGTAATATACAGGATATGAGCCTTATTGGCTATAGAGCCCCGGTATTGAATATCAAATTTAAATGGGAAGAAGGCGGCAGGAATGCTATCCGTATACCACTGCAGCTTGTAAAAGGCAATGATGACGAAATTTTTAATACGGCCTGGGCTTACTTTGAAAAGACTGATAATTATTAGGCTTTTATCTTTCTCGTTGCTTTTTGCGGAATACAGTTAGGAAAGCTTGGGGGAACATAAGAGAAATCAATATATTAATCTCCCCGATCAACATTTATGAAAAGGTTTACCTTTAACCCAATTATATTACTTGTCAGCAGTAGCAATGCGGCCGCTTAAATCTTAATGATGGAAATCTTAAACATTATTCCCTTTACAGATACAAAGTTTTTAGAAGAGATTAAAAAACATACACGTATAAAAACCATAAAAGCCGGTGATGCATTTATATCGCCCGGCGATAAAATTGTTTTCGTACCCATTGTGTTAAAGGGTGCTTTACGCATAATAAGGCAAGGTGATGATAAAGAAATTTTTTTGTATCACCTGCACCCCGGGCAAACCTGCGCTATGGCCATAAATTGCTGCCAGGGAACCAGGATAAGCCCGATTAAAGCGATAGCCGAAGAAGATACCGAAGTGTTACAGATACCCGCGAATTTGATTGATGATTGGTTGAAATATCCCGAATGGAAAGCATTCATCAATAATACCTATGGCCAGCGCTTTACAGAACTTATTGATGTGATAGATCTGATCGCGTTTAACAATATGGATAAGCAAATACTGCATTACCTGCAGGAACGCAGCAAAGCGGCCCGTACCAAAACCATAACTATTACCCACCAGCAAATAGCTGATGAATTGCATACGCATCGTGAAGCTGTTAGCCGGTTGTTACGTACCATGGAACAAAAACATCTTGTTCGGTTAGGTAGAAATGTTATAGAGTTACTATAAGCTCCCGCTGAATATTTCCCTCAATAAAATATCGCTATCCAACAAATGTTCCAAAAACCGTGATCTCATCTGTTCATATTTGAATATTAATAATTAAAACAATATCAAAATGGACAGAATCTCAGAATTACTACAGCAGCACCAAGCAGTTGTTGTGGACGTTAGAACGCCGGAAGAATATACTAACGGACATTTACCGGAAAGCATAAATATCCCTATAGACCAGTTGAACAATCGCCTTGGTGAATTAAAGCTGATGAGTAATATTATAGTTTGCTGTGCCTCCGGTATGCGCAGCAAAAAGGCCCGTTTATTATTAATGCAAAATGATATTAATTGTATAGATGGCGGATCGTGGTTGGATATTCATAAACACCTAAATAATTGATATTATGAACCTGATAGAAAAATTAAAGAGGTTTTTGGGCTTAAACGCAGGTATTGACCTCAAAGCGCTTATTGCAGGCGGTGCCCGGATAATTGATGTAAGATCGGCTGCAGAATATGCAAACGGGCATGTAAAGGGCTCCACAAATATTCCTTTAGGCATCTTAACAAACAAAGCGGGTAGATTTAAAAAGGATGAGCCAATTATCACATGCTGTGCATCCGGAGTACGGAGCCGTTCGGGCAAAGCCATCCTTCAATCAAATGGCTTTACCCATGTTTATAATGGGGGTAGTTGGTACAGCCTTAATAAGTATGTAAAATGAATACGTTAAAACAACGATTACTCACCAACTGGAACGCTGCCCGCTTTTTAAGATTGGGTATAGGTTTATGGATGCTGATTTGGGGCCTGCAAACCAAGGACTTTACAATAGGCGCCATTGGTGGTTTATTTCTCTTTATGGCATTTTCAAATACCGGGTGCTGTGGTATAAACGGTTGTACAGTACCAAACCGAAATTCAAATAACAACAAAGACTAAATTATTCAAAAAAATGAGTGTAGAACATTTATACGAAATTGATGTAAACTGGAAAAGCGGCAAGCTTGGTTTGCTTCAATCAACAGAACTTACAGATGAAATTGAAGTTGCAACACCTCCCCAATTTCCCGGTGGTATTGAAAAAATATGGTCGCCTGAGCATTTATTTACGGCTGCCGTAAACAGTTGCCTTATGACTACTTTCCTGGCCATAGCCGAGTATTCAAAACTTGAATTTGAAAGTTTTAAGTCGAAGGCATTGGGTAAGCTGGAAATGGTTGACGGAAAATATATAATGAGCGAAATAACGTTGATACCCGTGCTTACTATTGCTAAGGAAGATTTGAGAGAAAAAGCTTTAAGGGTTCTGCAAAAAGCGGAGGCGGCGTGCCTGATATCAAATTCTATCAAGTCTGCAATCATATTTAAACCCGAAATAATAGTTATTGCAGTTAGTACGGCGGCCTAAATAACCATATATCAACTTTTTGGGGTGATAGATTCAATGTAAGAATTTTATCGCCCCTTTTTTATTGTTTAATACTTATACACTTTCACCGTTTTTTTTAAGAAATAAACTTTGTTATATAAGTATATTTGTGTATATTTATTAAAATTTATGTGTATGAGAACTAATATTGATATTGACGATGATTTGCTTGCCAAAGCTCAAAAGTTAAGTAACATTAAAACCAAAAAAGCTTTGGTCGAGAAAGCTTTGCAACTATTGGTAAGTCTTGAAAATCAAAAAAACCTAATAAATCTGTGGGGGAAGGTTGAGATTGATGACAAGGCGTATCTGTAATGGAAATTTTTTTGGTTGATACTTCTGTATGGATCAATGCTTTTAAAGGTATTGAAACTAAAGCAAGTGTTTTTTTAAGAGATAATAACGACGCCATTTTAACTGCTACGTGCCCTACGATAGTACAAGAAGTTTTACAAGGAGTAGTATCAGACAAAGAATACAATAATATTAGCCGCTATTTAAATAGGATTTTAAAACTTGTCGCTAATGAATATGATTATGCACAAGAAGCTGCACAATTGTATCGAGAACTCAGAAAAAAAGGCATAACTATAAGTAAACCAAATGATTGCTTAATAGCTATTTATGCCATAAAAAATAATATTAGCCTACTGCATGATGATAAAGATTTTGCCAATATCGCAGCTTTTAGCGAATTAAAAACTGTCCGGGTATAATTTTTACTTTTTCATTCTATAATACTTATACACCTTCACCGCCGACATCAGCGCCACCGAAAAAGCTATAATACCCACTACGCCAAATATCCAGTTCAGCGAGTTTTTTAGTACCGCTAAAAATACTATAGCGAATAAAAGCAGGGTGGCCAGTTCGTTCCAAAGACGCAGTTGGGTCGAGGTCCACTTGTAAATGCCTTTGCGCATCTGGTTCATTTTGTTCTGGCAAATAAAATGGTAAACTATTAAACCAATTACAAAGGTGAGCTTAATGTGCATCCATGCCATTTGCAACCAGGCAGGGGTAATACATAGCATGGTTATTCCCGCAGCTACTACCAGG
>CAISKH010000408.1 GCA_903885865.1 uncultured Mucilaginibacter sp. | reverse complement strand
TCACAAAATAGTGAATCACATGAATCACCTGAATCACTTTTTGCAGTTAAGTTACTGAAAATAAGTGGTTTGTAAAAAGGGAGTGAATCACCCTGAATCAGTACAAAAGCTTTAGGTAAAGTAGTTTAAATGATTGTAAATAAATTATTTATACAATTTTGCATTTTTTTTGAAATTTGGCATGAATCAGTTTTGTGAATCACCTGGTGACCCTGGCTCGTCCTAAAAAAAGTTTGCATTTTATCCCCCCGTTTTTGTTATTCTGAGTATTTAGCATATAACAGTTATATTTATTCTAAGCCCTGCTCTTATCAATATGAGAAAAACAGCCATGATATACCTGGCAACGGCATTATGTTTACTCGCCACCTCTGTTTTTGCACAGGTAAACAGCGGGCTGATGACCACCCTGTCCGCCGTAGCGGGACAGCGCGACCGAATGCCCATTGAAAAGCTTTACCTGCAATTAGATAAACCCTATTATGCCTTAGGCGATACACTGCGCTTTAAAGCCTATTTGCTGAACGCAGATTTTTTAAAACCCTCGTTAAAAAGCGGCTTGCTGTATGTAGAACTGGATGATAACGCCAATAAATGCGTAAAACGCATGATGGTGCCCGTGGTATCGGGTTTGAGCTGGGGTGATATGGCCTTGGTAGAAAAAGATTTCCCCGAAGGGAGTTATACATTGCGGGCCTATACCAACTGGATGCTCAACTTTGGCGAGGATTATGTATTTAAAAAAAGCATCAATATCTCCGCCTTAAGCGGCTCCACGCTGGTAAAAGCCACCTTTAAAGCCGACAAGAACAAGATATTCGCCAATCTTCGCTTTACCGGGCTGGATAAAAACCCCTTCCGGCTGAAAGATATGCAGCTCAAAGTAATGAACGGCCGGCATACGCTGATCAAAGACAAAGCCGTAACTGGTATGGATGGCAGCATGGACGTTAACTTTGAGCTGCCGGAAAATGTAAACGTGAAAGACCTATCCATACAGGCGCAGGAGATCAGAAAAGGAGCCGAGCAGGCCTCCACCTTAACCATCCCAGTAACCTTGAACCGCCCCGAAAACACCGATGTACAGTTCATGCCCGAAGGGAGCAATATGGTGGCGGGCATACCAACCAAAATAGGCTTTAAAGCCATCAGTGAAGACGGCAAGGCGGCAAACATCAGTGGCAGGGTTTATAGTAGCAAGGGGCAGGAAATAGTTGCTTTTGCTTCAACCCATAAAGGCATGGGCAGTTTTGAGCTAACGCCGCAGGCAGGGGAAACCTACTCGGCCAAAGTTAACCTGCCGGGGAACACCATAAAAAGCTACCCCCTGCCAATGGTAAACCCCACCGGCACGGCATTGCGGATAGAAGCCAAAGGCGAACAATTGGAAGTAACCATAAATGCAACACCCGACCTGTTGAATGGATCCGGCACTTATTACCTCATCGCCCAAACCAGGGGTTTGATCTGCTATACCGCACCTATCAGCTTTAAAGGCTCACCCATAAAAAAAACGATCGGCAAGGACCAGTTCCCGACCGGTATCGCGCATTTTACCTTGCTGAACAATACCAGCCAGGCGCTGAATGAGCGCATTGTTTATATAGCCCATAATGATAACCTGCAGGTAAGCATTGCAAGCAGTAAGCCCAATTATACAATAAGGGACAGCATCGCTTTAGCCATAACCGTAAAAGATAACGCAGGCAAACCGGTTAAAGGTAACTTCTCGTTGGCAGTAACCGACGACAGCCAGGTAAAAACAGACAGCGCGGGCAGTACTATCATCAGTAACCTGCTAATGACCTCTGATTTGAAAGGGACCGTAGAGGAGCCGGGCTGGTATTTTGAAAGTGGCAGTAATAAAGCGATAGCTTTAGATAACCTACTTTTAACCCAGGGCTGGGTGGGTTACGACTGGAAAGCTATTTTTAACCCTATTGTTCAGCAACCCAAATTCACAGCAGAGCCGGAGTTTATTGTACAGGGGAAGGTAACCAATGTGCTCAACAAAGGCGTGGAGAAATCGGATGTGGTACTGTTTTCAAGAAAACCTGAGCTGGTAAAGGAAACCATGACCGATAAGGACGGGGTGTTTGTTTTTAAAGGATTGTTTCCCATAGATACCGCCGAGTTTAAAATTCAGGCAAGGAACAAAGCCGGCAAAAGTTTTGATGTGGGGATAGAGATGCTGGGCGAGTTTAAGCCGCCTGTTTTCCCGGATGCCGGGCTGGTAATGCCCTGGTATGTAAACAGTGATACGGTATCGTTAAACAATTCAAGCACCAAGGCGGCACAGGAGCATGCACAGGCAACACTGCGAGGCGAGGGAAGACTGCTTAAAGAAGTGACTATCAAAGAAAAAAAAATAGTAAAAGGTTCAA
Source organism: uncultured Mucilaginibacter sp. (assembly GCA_903885865.1). Classification (GTDB taxonomy): domain Bacteria; phylum Bacteroidota; class Bacteroidia; order Sphingobacteriales; family Sphingobacteriaceae; genus Mucilaginibacter. Next base: position 4,950 of record CAISKH010000408.1, on the reverse strand, counting down.
AAAATCTGAACGGCCCGGGCGAGGCCGACCAGGTGTTTGATGAACAGGACATGCTGAAGGCAGGCAAAATGACCTTAGAGGACTTCCTTGCGCAGCATGTTAAAGGGTTTCTGCCTAAAGGCGGCATGTGGGTACCTTGTCCAAGCTGCGATAGGGTCCCACGTCCTGGTGCGAGTCCACCTATGCCATGGCCTTGTGTAAACAGAAGTTTACCAATAAGTTATGTGCTGATTGACAAAATGATCCATTTTGTATTTGACGGAATAGATGTAAATCAATTTTACGCTCCGCCCCTGCCGATGGTACCATTGAACCTACAACGTTTAGGGCCATGGGACGTGCAAGACCGCTATAATTATCTTAAGCACTACCTGGACTATTTTACCGCCGAGGACATTACCGGTGTTGAGGTAATGTTTAACACACAATTCAATGCGAATTATAGTACCTCTGCCCTGGAACCTATTCTAAACGCATTAGTTGGCAATTCAATAGCTTATATAGAGATCACCACCCGCGCGGGCAAGGGGCCATTTATGAAATTAACTCCCGGCACTTACCTTTATAAACCTTTATCGTTCATTATATCCAAAGATTTTTACCGCCCGCGCTATACCATTAAAAACGTAACTTCCGCCATAGGTACCGACCTGCGCTCCACCATCTATTGGGAACCCGATGTTATTACAGATAAGGATGGCAAGGCAACGGTCTCCTTTTTCAGTGCCGATAAACCTGCGGACTATACCGTGGTATTGGAAGGCACCGACCTTAACGGTGGTTTTGGCTATAGCAGACAGAAAATAAAAGTGGCACCAACAACAACGGCGAAATGAAAACAATAGTTGTTATATATTGCGCATTATGCTTACTATCCGCTACTGCCTTTGCACAGGTAAACAGCGGCCTGATGACGACACTTACGGCCGTAGCCGGTATGCGCGACAGGTTGCCGATAGAAAAACTGTACCTGCAATTAGACAAACCTTACTATACCCTTGGCGATACCTTGCGTTTTAAAGCCTATTTGCTGAATGCCGATTTTTTAAAACCATCATTAAGGAGCGGGCTGCTGTATGTAGAACTGGATAACAGCAACGGTACCAGCGTAAAACGGATACTGGTTCCGCTTACCTCCGGCATAAGCTGGGGCGATATGGCGCTTGATGAAAAAATGTTCCCCGAAGGCAGTTATACCTTACGCGCCTATACCAACTGGATGCTCAATTTTGGTGAGGATTATGTGTTTAAAAAGAGTATTTATATATCGGCGCTAAGCGGCTCGACATTGGTAAAAGCAAACTTTAAACTGCAAAGCGGGGCTGATAAAGATAAAATATCAGCAAACATCCTTTTCACCGGGTTGGATAGAAAACCACTCCGGCTGAAAGAGATGCAGCTAAAGATAATGAGCGGCAGGCATAACCTGTTTAAAGACAAAGCCACTACCGGCATGGACGGCACCATGGATGTGAACTTTGACCTTGCCGATAAAACAGCTATCAAAAATCTTTCGATACAGGTACAGGAAACAGGTAAGGGGGCTGATACCGCGAAACTAACCATACCCGTAATACTGAACCGGGCAGAAAATACCGATGTGCAATTTATGCCCGAAGGGGGACATTTGGTTGCCGGAATAGCAACAAAGGTCGGGTTCAAAGCTATAGGCGAGGACGGCAAGTCGACAGAAATAAGCGGCAAAATATTTAACAATAAACAACAGGAAATAGCCGCGTTTAAATCAACCCACAAAGGCATGGGAAATTTTGAGCTGACACCGCAGGCTGGTGAAAGCTATACTGCTAAGGTCACCTTACCCGGCAATGTCACTAAAACTTATCCACTGCCGATAGTGAATCCAACCGGAACAATCATGCGGATAAACCCCAAAGGAAAAGATTCGCTGGAAGTGGTATTGACTGCAACCGCCGACTTACTTAGCGCAAACTCCAGCTTTTATCTCATAGGCCTTACAAGAGGGTTGGTTTGTTACACCTCATTAATAAATTTTAAAGGAATTACGACAAGAAAAGTGATAGCCAAAGATATGTTCCCATCAGGGATCGCGCATTTTACTTTATTGAACAATACCAATCAGCCTTTAAATGAACGCGTTGTTTATATTGACCATAACGATTACCTGCAGATAAGCGTAACAGCGCATAAACCCAATTACGGCATAAGGGATAGCATTGCGCTGGCAATAACCGTAAAAGATAAGGACGGCAAACCCATGCGCGGCAGTTTCTCGGTGGCGGTAACGGATAATTCGCAGGTAAGGGCCGATAGTACAAACAGCAGTATTATCAGCAACCTGTTGCTTACATCCGATCTGAAAGGAAACGTGGAGGAACCGGGTTATTATTTCGAAGGCATTAACCCGCAAAAAATAACTGAACTGGACAATTTATTATTAACACAAGGATGGGTGGGGTATGACTGGAAAGCCATTTTTAACCCGGTTATACAGCAACCTAAATATCCCGCCGAGCCGGTATATATTGTACAGGGAAAGGTGACCAATGTATTGAATAAACCAGTTGAGGGTTCGGAAGTATTGCTTTTTTCAAGAAAACCGCAGGAGGTTAAGACTATGATCACCGGCAAGGACGGGCAATTTATTTTTAAAGGCTTTTTTCCGGTTGATACGGCAGAATTTAAAATACAGGCAAGAAATAAAAATGGTAATAGCAATAATGTAGGCGTAGAAATAATGAACGAGTTTAAGCCGCCACGGTTTGCAACAGATAGCATCAAACAAACTCCCTGGTATGTAAATAGCGATACAGTTTTACTTAATAATGGCAGCACTAAAGCGGCGCAGATAAAGGCAGAAGCAGCCTACCGCGGGCAAGGTAATTTGTTAAAGGAGGTAATAATAAAGGAAAAAAAGGTAGTAAAGGGCTCTAAAGTCGACAAAGATATTGCAGGTGATCCTGATGTAGTATTGGATGAACAAGACCTGTTAAAAGCGGGAAAAATGAGCCTTCGGCAATTGCTTGAAAAAAATGTAAAGGGATTTACTTTAGGAAGGGTTTCTATGGGAGGACCAGCACTTAGAATGAGCTATAAAATAAATGAATATGAGATCGTAGTTTTTAATTTTGATGGCATAAACGTATTTGACTATTATAGTCCAACACCCACGGTCAAACGTATTCCGGCCTGGGTGCAGCTAATTCATGACAGGCGTCAGTTCCTGGATGCTTACCTTGATTATTTTTCGGCCGAGGATATTACGGGGCTTGAAGTATGGTTTAATGGTTTCGATGCCTGGATAGAGGTAACCACCCGCTCAAAAAAAGGCCCGTGGATGAAGTTAACAGCCGGAACTTACCTCTATAAACCCCTACCATTTACCCTGCCCAAAGATTTTTACCGCCCGCGGTATACCGTTAAAAACCAAACTATAGCCCCCGGCACCGATATGCGCTCTACCATCCATTGGGCGCCGCAGGTAATTACCGATAAGGCGGGCAAGGCCACCGTTTCATTTTTCAGCGCCGATAAACCTGTTGATTACACGCTGGTGATGGAAGGCATTGATATGAACGGGGATTTGGGTTATAAACGGCAACAGATAAAGGGAACCGCGGTACAGAAGTAGACGTGAAAGATTTAGCATTATAGTAAGTTCCCCTCTTGACAGAGTAATAGGCTATCATTGGACAGGATAAAAAAAAATTAATTTATTTGTTTAAATAGGTATTTAAAAGCGCTGGCTTGTGCGATTCCCTCCCCTGGGAGGGTGTAGGGAGGGGTTTATTTGCAAAAGCATGGCGCATAAACCCCTCCCTGCCATTTTTGCTCTGGCAGCCGCACCCCTCCCATGGGGAGGGAATTTGACTTGCAAAGTGCCAATCTATCTTTTCATAGGCCATTACTCTCGAGAGTTGAATCGCACAGTCCGCCGCTCATTTTAAAATCTTCCTTACACTCTAACCCAACAATCCCAAAATAATCGTATTTTCGCCACTCAAAATAAGATCACATTGTAGGTGATCGAATAAAAAAATATTTTTTAAACCGGCTTTATTTAAGTCTCTCCCTACCGGGGAGAGATTTAGAGAGGGGCCAAATCATAGTTGTAGATGATTAATATTACTCTCCCTGATGGATCCGTTCGTCAGTACGACAAAGGGGTCACTTCCATGCAGATAGCGATGTCTATCTCCGAAGGATTAGCACGTAACGTATTAGCCGCCGAAGTTGATGGCGAGGTTTGGGATGCCGGCCGTGCCATTGAAAAAGATGCGCACGTTAAATTATTAACCTGGAACGATGTTAAAGGTAAAGCAACCTTCTGGCATTCATCGGCACACTTAATGGCCGAGGCTTTGGAAGCGCTTTATCCGGGCACCAAATTCGGTATAGGCCCGGCTATTGAAACCGGTTTCTATTATGATGTTGATTTTGGCGACCGCGAATTTTCCTCAGACGAGTTCAAAAAAATTGAAGATAAAATAATTGAGCTGTCAAGGGCCAAAGAAGAATTTAACCGCAAGCCTATAAGCAAGGCCGATGCTTTAGCGTATTTTACTGAAAAGGGCGATGAGTATAAGCTCGACCTGATCAAAGACCTGGCTGATGGTTCTATCACGCTATATACACAAGGCAACTTTACCGATCTTTGCCGCGGGCCGCATATACCCAATACGGGCTTTATAAAAGCTGTTAAGCTGATGAGCGTTGCCGGGGCCTACTGGCGCGGCGATGAAAGTCGGAAACAGTTAACCCGCATTTATGGCGTAACTTTCCCCAAAGCAAGCGAGTTGACAGATTACCTGCATTTACTGGAAGAAGCCAAAAAACGCGATCACCGTAAGTTAGGTAAGGAACTGGAGTTATTTGCCTTCTCTGAAAAAGTGGGTATGGGCTTGCCGTTATGGCTGCCAAAAGGTACTGCCTTGCGCGAGCGATTAACTAACTTTTTGCAAAAAGCACAGG
>CAISKH010000407.1 GCA_903885865.1 uncultured Mucilaginibacter sp. | reverse complement strand
GCGTACCATCAAACAGACGCGGTTAACGTCAGTCAGCAGGAAAAGAACTTATTATTAAGCATCGATAAGGTATACGAAATGTATATCTGGATGCTATCCCTTATTGCCGAAGTGGTAGGTTATACCCAAACTGACGCGAGCGACAGGGCCCATAAACATTTACCAACAGCCGACGACCTGAATGCCAATTTAAAATTGCTTACTAACAGGTTCGTAATTTCACTTAACCAAAATAAAGAATTTTTAGCCGGGGTAAAAAAATACAAGGTAGAATGGACCTTTGAGCCCGAACTGGTAAAAACACTGTTTACTAATTTGAAGAGCGCACCTGAGTATGCCGAATACCTGCAAAAAACCGGCGATATCATACAGACCGATAAGGATATTATTAAATTTATTTTTAAAAAAGTGATCTTAAAATCTTCATTAGCCGAACAGGTTTTTGAGGATATGTTTATTTTTTGGCCGGTTGATAAGGATGTTTTGCAGGCATTGATAGCCAAAACATTTAAAAATTTCGCTTTTGACGAGCCTGAAAAAAATAAACTTGCCGAGGTTACCGGCAATTGGGAAGAGGACAAGGAGTTTATTGTTAATTTGTTTGAAACCTCGGTACGGTATGACAAAGAATACCAGGAACTGATAAGCGCTAAAACACAAAACTGGGAGCCCGAGCGCATTGCCATGATGGATACGCTTTTAATGAAAATGGCTATTGCCGAATTTATTAACTTTGCATCCATCCCGGTTAAAGTTACCATTAACGAGTACCTGGAGATATCTAAAGAGTTTAGTACGCCAAAAAGTAATTCATTTATAAACGGTATATTAGACAAGATTTTATTTGAACTTAAAGCTGCCAAAAAAATTAACAAAACAGGCAGGGGATTAATAGAATAACAATGAAAAAACTGTTTTTAGCCCTAATAATGGTAGGCGCGCTAACGGCTTGCCATCAAACCACCACAACTACCGCTACAACTGCAGGCACCGCGAATGCTGCCAATTTGCCTGTTATAAAGTTTGATAAGGAGATATTTGATTTTGGTAAGATCAACCAGGGCGATAAGGTATCTTACGAGTTTAAATTTACCAATACAGGCAAATCGCCGCTGATCATAAAAAACGCGGTAGCTTCATGCGGGTGCACTATACCCGAATGGCGGCCAAAAACACCAATATTACCCGGAAACAAAGGGGTAATTTTTGTGACTTTTAACAGCGCGGGAAAATCAGGATTACAGGATAAACTGATAACCGTTACAGCAAATACCAATCCGGCCCAGAGCATGGTGCATTTAATTGGCGAAGTACTTACAAAAAAATAATTTAAAAAAATGACAGCAACTATTTTATTACAGGCCGCGGGCGGTTTTGATCCCCGCCAATTGATCATATTCGGGTTAATTATCCTGGTGTTTTATTTCTTTATGATCCGCCCGCAGGTTAAAAAGCAGAAGGATCAAAAAAACTTTGTTAACGAGTTAAAAAAAGGCGACAAGATCATTACCACTTCGGGTATGCACGGCAAAATTCTTGAAGTAGCCGATACCACTTTTTTAATAGAAACCGAAGGTGGCCACAAAGTTCGCTTTAACAAAGCCGCAATTTCTTTAGAAGATTCGAAAGCGATAAATGCTGTTAAGTAGGCTTTTTTTAGGTAAAAGGCGAAAGGTAATTTGAGGTGAAAGGTAAAAGGCGAAAGGTAAAAGGTTATTAAACTCTTACCTTTCGCCTTTTTAAGCTATATTTTAATTCGAACCTAAAAATAAAAGAAGGGACATACAAACCTTTTACCTTTCGCCTTTTACCTTTAACCTTAAAAAAATGGCAATAGTAAAACTATCAGTAACAGAACAACGGCGGGCATCTTTATTTTTTACCTGCCTGGTATTGGCCGCTTGCGCCTGGATAGTTATTACATTGTCGAACACCTACACCTACAACGTAAAAGAGATATTGAATTTTAAAAACGTGCCGCAAAAACGCGCGTTTCATTCTTTACAGTCTGATACGATTAATATTACGGTAAAAGGAACGGGCTGGCAAATGCTGCTATCGAAAATTAACGAGCAAAACAAGATCATAAAGGTCGACCTCCGTACATTGGATAGCGAGGCCTACATTGTGCTTAGTTTACAACTGCCCGCCATAAATGCTGAAAAAGCGGTAAAAAATGAAATAATAGCATTTAACCCCGACACACTGTATTTTGATTTTTCTGACCGTAGTGTGCGGCGTGTGCCGGTGCAACTGGTAAAATCCGTAAATTATCAGCAGCAGTTTACCCAATCGGGCGACGCGGTTATCAAGCCCTCGTATGTTACCATAACCGGCCCCAGCAACCGTATTAATAAAATAACCGTATGGCAAACGGACTCGTTAGTGTTGAAAAACGTAAGTGATGATGTAAATTCATCGGTTAATTTGGCACCACCTGCCGAAGGGAACATTAGTATCACGCCAAAAACTGTACGGGTAAACATACCCGTTGAGGAATATACCGAAAAAACTGTGGAGCTGCCCGTTAAACTGGTTGCCAACAATGATTTTTTTAATGTAAAAATGTTCCCTCAAAAAGTTAAGGTAACATTTACAACTTCGCTGAGCAGGTACGCTGACATTGATGAAGAAATGTTTGAGGCGGAAGCAAACCTCGACCTATGGCGGCTATACGGGTATAGCATATTACCGGTTAAAATTACGCGGATGCCCCCGTTTTGTAAAATTGTAAGTATTGAACCGCGTAATATTGATTTTATCATCAAAAAATAATGCTCAAAATAGGCATCACCGGTAATATAGGCAGTGGAAAAACCACCGTAAGCAAAATGTTCGGGATATTGGGCATACCTGTATTTTATGCCGATACCGAAGCGAAAAACCTAATGGTAACCGACCCATTGCTGATAGCCGGAATAAAAAAAGCCTTCGGCGAGGCCTCTTATTTTGCCGATGGCAGCCTCAACAATAAGCACATAGCCCATATTGTTTTTAATGATGATGTTGAACTGGCCAAACTGAATGGCCTGGTTCACCCCGCGGTGTTCAGGGCATTTGATGCCTGGGCGGCAGGTATAAAAGACGCGCCGTATGTAATAAAGGAAGCCGCTTTATTATTTGAAAGCGCCTCCTATAAAATATGCGATTATACCTTGCTGGTTACCGCCCCGCTGGAATTAAGGATAGAGCGCGTGATCAAACGCGACCATATAACCCGTGTAGGGGTTGAAGCACGCGAGGCGAAACAACTGCCCGAAAGCAAAAAGCACGAACTGGCCGATTATATTATTGAGAACGATGAAATGCAGTTAATTATTCCGCAAGTATTGAAACTGCATGAAGCGTTTTTACAGTTGGCAAGCGTGTAATGATACTGGACGATTTTGTTTTGTTTGACGGCAACGGCCTCTACTGCAAATACGGCGATTTTTATCTCGACCCGCAACAGCCTGTAAAAACTGCCGTAATATCGCACGCGCACGCCGACCATGCCATAACCGGGAACGCCATTGTTTATTGTACCCAACCCACCCGGGCAT
>CAISKH010000406.1 GCA_903885865.1 uncultured Mucilaginibacter sp. | reverse complement strand
GCGCCCGGCGGCTCAACCCGTACCTCTAACGGCTCGCCCGGCATGGTCTTCCTCAACAACACCATCCTGAGCGAAACCAGCGCGCGCACCACCTCCAATAGTCATTGGATGAACAACCTGATGCTGGGCGAGAACAGCGCGCCCGCCATATTAGCGGTGAACACCTATACCAACTACACCTCGTCTGATTATAACGGCTTTCGCGTTAATCCGGGTGCGACGGTGAGTTTTGAATGGAGCTCGCCGCCCTGGGGCGTGGCACAGGATTTCCGCGACCTGCTGGGGGCGCAGCCCGGTGTGCAGGCCCCGCCCGGCAAAACGCTGGTGACGCGCCGGTATGCTACGCTAGCCCAGTACAGCGCCGAGACGCACCAGGACACGCATTCGGTGCTACTTGATTACGACATCTTTGAGCATGTGCCGATGCTGGATGCTAAAGACCTCAAAGCGGTGACAAAGCTATACGACGCTAAGGACCTGGACTTCCGGCTGAAACCCGGCTCGGCGGCAGTGGACCATGGCGCCGTGATACCCAATGTAACCGATGGCTATGGCGGCAACGCACCCGACCTTGGTGCACTGGAACTGGGCCAGCCGATGCCCCATTATGGACCACGGCCTTAGAGGATGTGCGGATGTGCAGATGTGCGGATGCGTGGATGTGCGGATGTGCAGATATGCAGATGTGCGGATGCGTGGAGGTGCAGGACGGGTGTCCCGATAGCTATCGGGATGTTACACGCGTGTGTGTAACAGATGACAGCGACATCTATTGAACCGGCGCTCCGGGATTCAGGATCCTTTGCGAGCGAACTGTAGGGACGGGCAGGTTTTTATGAATCCGGAAATTAACAGTCTTTGAAAGCTTTAACGCAGACCAACGTATTAAACATAATCTTTAAAAAATACCTACCTTGCACTATGGAAAGATCAGCATTAGTAGATCGGTTATTGAGCAATATCAATAATATTCACGAATTGGGCCGTCAGCGTGCTTTTGAGCTTGGTAACCCATTTTATGCAAAATACGAAGGCGATGGCGAATATTATCATAAAGAACTTCCTACAGGCGAACAATACCTTGTAAAAGTTAAAATTATAACCGACGAAAACGATATGCCTGTTAGGATAGAGGATACAATAATTAAACAGCTATTGCCTTAAATGATTATCCCCGAAATAATATTTATTGTGGGGCCAAACGCAGCCGGCAAATCCAGTTTTATCCGGACCCGTATCAATGAGTTGGAGGGTTGCGAAATAATCATGACGGATGTATATAAAGGTCGGTCGAAGGAGGTTTTTTCGAAGGCTTTAGCGTTAAAAAAGGATATTATATTAGAGACAGTCTTTAATGATTCTTCCTATAAGGACCTGGTAGATGAGGCAAGGGAAGCGGGCTATCATACTTCTCTGATCGTATTATTTTTAGATTCTGTCGGGAAATCGCTTGAACGTGTGGCTTTCCGCAGTGTAGAACAAAACGGATTAATGATAAGTGGCGGAAATATTAAGATAAATTTCAATGAAGGCTTTAAAAATGTAGCTCAATATTTTTTTTATTTCGATCAAACTGATTTTATTTATACAGGTATTACTGGTGCGAATAAACATATAATGAGCTTTGTAAAATCAACGCTTATTGAATATAAGGCAACTAACCTGGAGTATCCGCAAAAATTTGCCGCGTATTCTTTCAGCAACCACCGTTTAAGCGAAGAAGCCTATTTACTTATTACTGGCAACAAAGATTATAGCTCACCCCAACAGCAAAACGAATTACAAACCGGCCAAACTCATCGAAAGAGATTCAAATTATAGCGTTTCAGCCCATTTCTTATACTTGCGCCAGATTGGGCGATTTTTTTATGTTTTTGCTTTAGACCTTATAGTATGAAAACAACTGCAAAGCCAACACGACAACAAATGCCGGCACAAAAAAAGAAAAACAAAACCCGGTTACCCGATCAGGTAAAAGAGGGTGTAGAAAACCTTTCGGGTTATGCAATGGACGATGTTAAGGTTCATTACAATTCGGCTGAACCTGCACAGTTAAATACTTTGGCTTATGCACAGGGTACCGATATACATATAGGCCCGGGCCAGGAAAAATACCTGCCACATGAAGCCTGGCATGTAGTACAGCAAAAGAAGGGGCGCGTAAGGCCAACTGTACAGATGAAAGACGGCGTTGCCATTAATGATGATAAGGGCCTGGAAAGCGAAGCCGACATAATGGGTACAAAGGCCGAAAATCCGGACTAACCGAGTAAGAGAAATCACACCTGCCAACCGATCGTGCCGCCACTTTACGGCGTTAAAACCAGCCGGATGCCCAGAGCAGGGTCCTTGCTGGTTTGAAAAGTGTAATCGCGGATAGTAACATAACAGAACGCCGCGTCATAGAACCAGTTACCTCCGCGGCGTACCCGGCCCGAACCGGCAGCAGGGCCCTGGGGATCATTAGCAGGGCTGTTTTTATAATAATTTACATCGTACCAGTCCTGGCACCATTCCGATACATTCCCCGTCATATCATACAACCCTAGTTCGTTGGGCTGCTTCAGGCCTACAGCATGGGTTATATTGCCCCCACTGTTATTATGGTACCAGCCTATATCGCCAATTTTATTGCTGCCGCTATACGTATAACCCTTACTTTTATTGCCACCACGGGCCGCATACTCCCATTCGGCCTCGGTAGGCAGGCGGTAATGCTTACCACTTAGCTGGTTAAGCTTAACTATAAATGCTTGCGCATCGTCCCAGCTAATGCATTCTACCGGGTAGCTGCTGCCGTTTTTGTAATAAGAGGGGTTACTACCCATAACCGCAAGCCATTGCGCCTGGGTAACTTCGGTTTTACCAATATAAAAGCTGCTCAGTGTTACAAGATGTTTGGTACCATCGAAGTTTTGGCCGTCGCCCATAGTAAAACTTCCGCCCTGCACAAATACCATGGGTATATTTTTTATGGCCGCGGCAGGGTCGTTATCCTTAACGGCTGCATCCTCTTTTTGCAGCCTTGCATTTATCAAATCATTAAGGTATAGTTTTAATACCGGGTCAACATTGGTCCCTTGAACGGTATATTGCTGGCTAACTACATCGGAAGGGTTATTGCCTACGGCTTTAACCGTATAGGTCCCCCTGACCACAAGCTGGCCCCAAATTTCTCCTGCCTGCACTTTGCCTTTACTTACACCGTTAATAAAAATGGTGCAATCGGCATCGGGCAATACCTTTAACATAAATTTGGAAGGTTTATGCGCCGGCGCTGATACCTGCGCCATACCGGGTTTAAATAACAGGCAAAATAAAAGTATGCAGGCACATCTCATTGATAGTAAATTTAAAAGATGTTTATCAAAAATGCTCTTATAACCCGGATGCTGCCAGGACCTTATTATATATCTAAATTACATTATCTTATTATTACAAACAATAGATAATCAAATAAATAAGCTATGACCGTAAGCCATGTTAGCCCGGATTTCCGACGTTGCTTGTAGCATGTTGTAAGTGCAAAAAACACTATATTCGTTATAACCAATTCCAAATTCAAATGAAACCACTATCAATTTTCAGGGCTTTAGGCTGCGTTGCCGCGTTCATGGCTTTCACGCTGCCTGCAATGGCCCAACAAGCCGCGCGTGAAAAGGGTGGCCTGGATGCCACAGGCCCGTACCGGGTTGTTGAGAACTGGTTCAAGCCGGGTGTTGAAAACTGGAACCAGCCCGTTACCGGCGTGGCGGTTGACAATCTGAACCGTATATTTGTTGTTTCTTCGGGTCAGCAAATTACGGAACCGGGATCGCTGATCCTGGGCCCCGATGGTGCGGTGTTGAACCCGGTACGTAATTTCACGCCGCCGCCTATCGTGAATCCGACCCACGAGCACCTGATTTTGGTACTAAACGCCGACGGCAAAGTGGTTGAGGATTGGAGCCAGTGGAACAATGATGTTATACTCCCGCACAGTGTTATATTAGATACGCGCGACCCTGAGCGGCATGTGTGGGTGGTTGACCGCGAAGGCGATCAAATTCTCAAATTCAGTAATGACGGCAAGAAGGTGGTACTCCGTATTGGCGAAAAAGGCGTGCCGGGGACGGACCATACCCATTTCAACTGGCCATCGTCGTTGCTGCTGATGCCTGATGGGTCCTTCTACGTTACAGATGGGTATCATAACACCCGTGTGGTAAAATTCGACAAAAACGGAAAGTATCTCATGGAATGGGGCACCAAAGGCAATGGCCCCGGGCAATTCAACCTGATCCACGACGTCGCCGTGGATGCACAACATCGCATTTATGTTGCCGACCGCGGAAACAACAGGGTTCAGATATTCCGCGAAGACGGGACTTTTCTCGACCAATGGCCAAACATTCCTAATCCGAGCCATTTTTTGATGATGCGCGACGGATCGTTATGGCTCGTCTCGGGGGCAGGTAACCGGCTTGCCAAATTCGACCTTAACGGCAAGCTCATCACCTATTGGGGCATGTATGGCAGGGGACCCGGTAATTTCGATGATCCCCATACGATCGATGTCGATTCCGAAGGCAATCTTTATGTGGTAGAGGTATTCAACAACCGCGTCGAGAAATTTGTTCCGCGCGAAGGCGCCGACAAGACGCGTTTGGTGGGACAAAAATTCATCCTTCAAGGCGGGATGAAATAGAAAGGCTGTGCCCTTGTTGTCCATAGAATGTTGTAAGTCTAAAAAAACGCTATATTCGTTATAACCAATCCCAAACCCAAATGAAACCACTATCAATTTTAAGCGTGTTGCTTCTTGTAGCAAGCCTCCATTCATCCGCCCAGACCAGCAAATGGACGCCCCTGTTTACTCCCGACCTTAAAAACTTCGACATCTTTATCGGTGTTCCGCATACCAGCCTTACCACGTTGCCGGGTGTTCCCAAAGGCGATGGCATGAAAGGCATACCGCTGGGCTTAAATAACGATCCGCTGCATGTTTTTACTACGGAGATGGTTGACGGCAAACCTGTTTTGCATATTTCGGGCGAAATATACGGTGGCTTAAGCACCAAAGAAGAATTTGGCAATTATCATTTAAGAATTGAGTTTAAATGGGGCACAAAACAATATCAGCCCAAACCCACAGGCGCGCGCGATGGCGGTATGGTATACCATGCCCACGACCCGCAGGGCCAGTTCTGGACCGCCTGGATGAGCGGTCATAATTTCCAGGCCGAAGAGAAGAACCTGGGCCACTATTATGCCTTTACCAGTGTAGGCGCTGATATTCACGCACGTAAAATAGATACCAGCAAAAGATCAAAATGGATATATGACCCTGCTGCGCCCCTGACACATTTCGCCGCAATGGGCACGCCCACCAATAGCTGCACCAATGGGGGCGATTATGAAAAACCATCCGGCGAATGGAACACGTTTGACCTGTATTGCTTCGGCGATAAAAGCATCCATGTAGTAAACGGCCATGTGGTAATGGTATTGGAAAATTCGCGCACCGTAGCGAGAACCGGTCAGCCGGGCGCCTATGTGATTACTGAAACACCGCTGGTTAAGGGTAAAATTCAACTGCAATCAGAAGGCGGCGAGGCTTATTACCGGAACATGGAGATCGTTAAGATCGATAAATTGCCGGAGTTGAAATAGGATGCCGCCGTCACTCATGATGATAAGGCTCCCCCTTCAATATGGTAAAGGCCCTGTACAGTTGTTCGGTAAAAAATAAGCGTATCATTTGATGCGAAAAAGTCATTCGCGATAGTGACAGCAGGTCGTTGGCCCGTTCGTAAACCGACGGGTCAAATCCATATGGCCCGCCAACCACAAATACCAGGCTTGCGGCAGGGCTTAATGATCTTTTATCCAAATACGCTGCAAATTGTTTGGAGGATAACTCCGTTCCTTTTTCATCCAGCAGCACAACATAGTCGGTGGGCGATATTTTTTTCAGTATCAGCTCCGCTTCTTTTGCTTTTTGCTGCTGCTCTGTTAAGGCTTTGGTATTTTTTAATTCGGG
>CAISKH010000405.1 GCA_903885865.1 uncultured Mucilaginibacter sp. | reverse complement strand
CATGCCCCGCAGAAAAAGATACTGGTACATCACCGTATAATGCCCATTAACCATATTTATGAAAAGGCAGGCTTTACATTAGGCAAACACCAGCTATACGGACGAAAACTGATGAAAACGCAGGATGAGTTTATATATATTGTGCCGCCTTTTACGTTTAATAGTTATATAAAGGCGGTAGGGGTAAAGCGGCTGTTTGCTTCGGGATGGAAGAATTTGCAGGTGAACAGGGAGGATACCCTATTTATTTCGGACCATGCCGACTGGAACGATATTTTACAGGCCATTGAGCAGGTTAAACCCAAACAGGTATGGACGCTGCATGGCAACGGAGCGCATTTAAAAACGTATTTAAATAATAAAATTTTCGTAAAATTGCTTAACTGAGCGCTGGATGCAGGAAAACATAGACTATTACATTAACAAAGACGGCAACCTTGTTTTTACAGAAGCCTATCATTTAAAGCGTGGTTATTGTTGCGAAAACAAATGCCTGCATTGCCCCTGGGGCTACGGAAAAACCTGGCAGGATGAGAGACCAGAGAAAAAATAAACATATTTTTAAAGACTCAAAGTGCTACTTTGGGGTAATATTTAGCTATGCGAATTGACGACGAAATACAAAGCTCAAAGTTTGATGATAACTACCACAAGGCGGTTGTGAATATAGCGTACACCGAGGGGTGGTTAAATAATACACTGCGCTGCCACTTTGAAAAATATAATTTAACCAACCAGCAGTTTAATATTTTGCGGATACTGCGCGGGCAATACCCTAAACCGGCCACGGTTAACCTGCTCAAAGAGCGTATGATAGACAAAATGAGCGATGCCTCGCGCATTGTTGACCGCCTGGTGCAAAAAGAAATGATAACCCGCTGTACCAACAATAAAGACAGGCGCGCGGTTGATATCCGCATCAGCGAAAAGGGGCTGGAAGTACTGGCTACTATGGATGTGGAATTTAAAGCCAAAGATTTCCTGAAAAATAATCTCACCCTTGAAGAAGCGGGGCAGTTGAGCTATTTGCTGGATAAGTTGAGAGGGTGACCTATCTGTATACATCATAATCATGTCAGTTTTACGCTTATCATTTAAATGATATAACAATTAGTTCAATTTAGGGTTTATGGTATACAGCCTTTCCAGTAATTGTCTATAAAGCACCTATAATTTATGGTTTAAGCCATGAAGTATTTTACCAGTTGATCCCAAGCGCATTATTTTTCGCGCATATTTCTCCAGGCAGATACAGGCCAACAGGGAGCAAAACCTCCCTGTACTACCCATTTAACATTCATGTTGGCTCATTAAAGGAGATAACCATGGCTGTTATGCTATTTATATTAATTTAATTTTTATGATCATTCTGATTTTTTTTATTTCGCACTGGTTCCTGTCCTTGTTCTTCCAAACATTTTTCCAGCACCGTTACGCGTCGCACCGCATGTTTACCACCAATAAATTCTGGGAGCGCGTTTTTTATTTAATGGCCTACTTTTTTGAAGGCGCATCCTTTTTGAATCCCCGTGCTTATGCAGTGATGCACCGGGAACACCATGCTTATAGCGATACGGCTAAAGACCCGCATTCGCCTCATTTTTTTACGGATGTTTACCAAATGACAAGGGCTACCTTTAAAACATTTGCCGACCACTTGGCAAGGACAAAAAACCCTGAAGCGCGGTTTGAGGGAAACTACCCTGAATGGCCGCTGATTGACCGGATGGGATCTTCCATGCTTTCCAGGATATTATTCGGCGTGGCCTATACCTGTTTTTATATCGCCTTTGCCACGCATTGGTGGTTATTCCTGTTATTACCCATTCATTACCTCATGGGCCCTATACATGGTGCCATTGTAAACTGGTGCGGGCATAAATATGGTTATACCAATTTCGACAATAAGGATAAATCAAAAAACACAACACCGTTTGATTTCCTGATGCTGGGCGAATTGTTTCAGAACAATCATCATAAGCACCCCAACAGCGCCAATTTTGGTAAAAAATGGTTTGAAATAGACCCTGTATACCCCGTTATGAAACTAATGCATTGGATGCGGATAATTAAACTGCGGAAGGCTTATTAGTTGAATAACCAGTTAAAAAGTGTCTATCTTTTTTTGAATGGTCTGTTTATCCGTAGCTGTTTTTGCAAGGGATAGCGCTTTTTGAAAGTATAGTTTTGCCTGTTTATCGTCAATACCCGTATAAAGCTCGCCTAACAGGGTAAAATAAAAGTGATTACCGGTAAGGTTTAGCTTTTCTGCTTCAATGATCGCGCTTTGTTTGCCCTCCACTTTTGATAGCACATACGTGCGGTTAAGCGCGGCAATGGGCGAGTATTCAATTTGCAATAACCGGTCGTATAAATGTAAAACGCTTTCCCATTTCTCTGTGGTATCAGCTTTTTGTGTTCGCCAATAAGCTATGGTTGCTTCCAAATGATATTTGGATAATTCTGTTCCGCTCGCGGCGCAATGTAAAAAATAAGCACCTTTGCTAATCAGTTCCGGGTCCCAAAGACTGGTGTCCTGCTCATCATACAAAACTTGTTCGCCGTTTTTATTAATGCGCGCCTCAAAACGAGATGCATGGAAACACATCAGCGAAAGCAGGGCGTTTACCGTAGGTTTGTTGGTTTGCCTGTTTTCAACCAGCATAGTACATAAGCGCATCGCCTCCAGGCAAAGGTCCCTACTTAAGGTTTTGTTCCGGCTTTCGGAATAATAGCCTTCATTAAACAATAAATAAATGGTGGTTAATACGGGCGCCAGCCGGGCGTCAATTTCAGCTTCGCCGGGCAGTTCAATACGGATATTTTGTTCGCGCAGTTTTTCTTTGGCGCGAAACAGGCGTTTATTAATGGTTTCTTTGTTGGTTAAAAAAGCATCGGCGATCTCCTCAATACCAAACCCGCAAAGTATACGGAGCGATAAGCCGATCTGCGCCTCTGCCGAAATAGCGGGATGGCAAATAGCAAACATCATTTGCAG
Source organism: uncultured Mucilaginibacter sp. (assembly GCA_903885865.1). Lineage (GTDB taxonomy): Bacteria > Bacteroidota > Bacteroidia > Sphingobacteriales > Sphingobacteriaceae > Mucilaginibacter. Next base: position 1,172 of record CAISKH010000405.1, on the reverse strand, counting down.
CTGACTATCGTTAATGTTTTGAGGCGACAGGTCTATTGCGGTTTCATACAATTCCGAACTGATCCTTTGTATCTCTGCCGAGATCTTGTTTTCGAAAACAGCATTGCGCTGCAGGTAATTTTTCGCTTTGTTTTTGGCGACGTTGTATAACCACGCGGTAGGGTTGGGGGGTAAGCCCTTTATTCCCCAGGTTTGGGCGGCGGTTACAAAGGTATCGCTGGCCAGGTCCTCGGCGATTTCTATTTGCGCGAACCCAAAATGACGGCAAAGTACCGAAACTATTTTCCTGTACTCTGTCCTGAATAAATGGGGGATGATCTCCTGTTGTTCCATAAGAACGTAGAGACGCAATGCTTTGCTTCTCTACATATTTTTAATGCACGCCGTCGTCCTTAGCTAAACGGCGCACCTCTACGTTATTTCCTTCGCCCTGCAAAACTGGGCAGCCTTTGGCAAATTCTGCCGCTTCATCTGCCGATTCTGCTTTAACAATTACATAGCCCCCAAGAGTTTCTTTGATTTCGCCAAACGGGCCATTGGTAACCATTTTGTTATGGTGTACAACCTTGCTGTCATCAAATATCAAACCGTTCCCTTTGCCCTCAAACTTTCCTTTAGCGGCAATGCTGCCAAGCCAATCCATTGTTTGTTGCATCCAAAGCTGCATTTGTTCGGGCGATACTATTTTACCTGCATCCTCGTGCCTGAAAATTAACATGTACTCTTTCATTTTTGTAGTCTTTTAATGTTAGTGAATAATTAAATTATACACACTTAACAAATGAGAATGAACAAATTGGACATGATGTTTTCGAAACATTAAAAAGGTAGTGAATTTTGCATGTTTATTGTTAACCGGCTAATCTTATCATACACAACATATCTTTATCGATATATTGTTCAACACAATAGCCCTGCGGGTCTAAACCGGGCTGGGCTAGTAATTGGTTAAACGTACGCTGAATAGCAGGTATATCCTTCATAAAATCGTGTATAGTAAGGCTAATATAATCCCCTTTTCTTAATATCATGGTATCGCAGTTTAATTTTTCTCCTTCGCCCTCAACCAGCTCTTCGGCTGCCGCTCTATAAACAATGGCGCCAGTCTCGGGGCGCGATATGCCGAAATACCTTCTCTCTGTAGTAAACGGTATCAATGCGTGAAGTGTTTG
>CAISKH010000404.1 GCA_903885865.1 uncultured Mucilaginibacter sp. | reverse complement strand
ATATTGCTATCCTTAACTGATATGCATGAAATTGAAACTTACCACACTGGGATTCCTCCTGTTCTTAGCTATTATTACTAACGCGCAAAGAAAACCACGGAATACATCAAACGATACCATAAAATCAAATTACGTTCCTTCCGACTTGTTTTCTCCGTTATTTTATTCAGAAAAAGGTAACGAGTTTCATTCGGCAAATGGCGATCCGGGGCCGAAATACTGGCAAAACAGGGCCGACTATCAGCTAAAAGCCAATATTGATACTGCAAGCAAAACGTTAAGCTGCGACGAGAATATTACCTACACTAATAACAGCCCCGATGCTTTGCAGTTTTTATGGCTGCAAATGGACCAAAACACGTATAAAAAAGACGCCCGCTCCAATTTTGTAACCGGGTTTCAACCCGGCGCAAACCAGCATACAGATGGCTACCAGGTAGAATCTGTTTACATCCTTCAAAATGGCAAAAGCCAGAAAGCTGTTTATATAATTACCGATACCCGTATGCAGATCCGCCTGCCGGGAGCTGTAACCGCCCATGGCGGAAAAATAAATCTGCTTATTAAATATCATTACACCATACCCGGCGATTTTGGCGGGCGTACAGATCATGTGCTTACCAAAAATGGCCGGATATACGAAATTGCCCAGTGGTTTCCGCGGATGTGCGTGTATGATGATACCCGCGGCTGGGATACCCTGCCGTTTTTAGGCGCAGGCGAATTTTATTGCGAATATGGCGATATTGATTACAGCGTAACAGTTCCGGCGGATATGATCGTAGCCGGTTCGGGCGAGTTGGTTAACCCGGCTGAAGTTTTGACGGCCAAACAATTAAGCCGACTGGCTGCTGCCCGTAACAGCGATAAAACCATTATGATACGGACACCGCAGGAAGTGACCGATGTTTTTTCGCGCCCTGTTCATAAAGGTACACTTACCTGGCATTTTAAAATGGCTAATACCCGCGACGTAGCCTTTGGCGCGTCGAAAGCCTATGTATGGGATGCGGCGAGGGTTAACCTGCCTGGTGGTAAAAAGTCGCTTGCAATGTCTGTTTACCCTGTTGAGAGCGTGGGTAACGATGCCTGGGGGAGAGCTACCGAGTACTTAAAAGGTTCGATAGAATATTTTTCGGAAAAATGGTTTGTTTACCCCTACCCTGTCGCCATAAATGAGGCGGGCATAGCGGGTGGTATGGAATACCCTGGAATTGTGTTTGACGGTATCACAGACAAGGGAAAAGAATTATTCTGGGTAACCGCACATGAAATTGGCCATAATTGGTTCCCGATGATAGTTGGCTCGGATGAGCGCCGCTATGGCTGGATGGACGAGGGCTTTAACACTTTTATTGATGTTTATGCCTCGGATGTGTTTAACCACGGCGAGTTTGCGCCCAAACGTGATGGCGAATACGCGCCGCGCGGCGGCAACCCTGCGGATGAGATCATCCCTACTATACTTGACCCCAACGCGCCCAATATTATGACGCCCGCTGATGCCACTCCCGAAAAATACCGGCACCCCATAGTTTATTTTAAACCTGCATTTGGCCTGGTATTGTTGCGTGAGCAGATATTGGGGAAAGACCGGTTTGATTATGCTTTCAGAAACTATATACATAGATGGGCCTATAAACATCCGCAGCCTGATGATTTTTTCCGATCGATGGAAAATGGTGCGGGCGAGGACCTGTCATGGTACTGGAAGGGTTGGTTCTACAATAATTATAAGCTCGACCTTGAACTGGTGAGCGCTAAATATGTTAACGGAAATGCCAAAAATGGCATACAGGTAACGGTTGCAAACAAGGAGCAAATGGCTATGCCTTTTACTGTTGAAGTTAAACTGAAAGATGGCAGTAAAAAACGCATATCGCTCCCGGTTGAAACGTGGCTGCAAAACAAAGCTACAACCTTTACCATACCAATAACTACGGAAGCTGAATCGGTAACTGTTGACCCGGATAATGCTTTGCCGGATATAAATAGGGGGAATAATAGTTTGAAGGTGAAGTAACTGCGTTTGAGCGGTGTCACTCTGGGGTTCTCGACGAGTGAGCGTAAAGGCTCCCGCACATACTTCGAGAGCCTCAGCATGACACCCGCAGCACTTATTTTATTTCTTCCTAAACAGGTATTTTAGAGCTTTATCAACGCCTGATACAACTTCTCTGTTGGCAAACCAACCACATTGGTGTAGGAACCATTGATCTTCACAATACCAGCTATCCCTACCCACTCCTGTATGCCGTAGGAACCTGCTTTGTCCATAGGCTTGTATTTGGTTACATAAGTGCTGATCTCATCGTTACTTAAAACGCGGAAGGTTACATCAGACACATCATAAAAACTATGATATTCATGTTTATAAAACAGGCAAACACCGGTAATTACCTGGTGTGTTTTGCCGGATAGCATTTTCAGCATCTCTATAGCGTGTTCTTCAGTTTCGGGCTTGCCTAATATGTGGCCATCAATGCTTACTATGGTATCGGCGGTGAGCACCACTTCGTCACCAACCATTTCATCAAATGCTTTGGCTTTTTTTTGGGCTATATAAACTGCTATCTCTTCGGGCGTTAAATTATCGGGGTATGATTCATCCACCTCTTTTAATACAATGCGGAAATCCAGGTCCATCTGCTTTAACAGTTCCTGCCGGCGTGGTGATTTGGACGCGAGAATGATTGGAGGAAACTTAGTCATACTTGAAAACAGACTGGGTTTTGACTTTTGACTTAATACTTTTGACTTATTTTCCTACCAGCTATACGATTCTTCGCTCATCCATTTATCCTGCACTTTCAGCACCTTCTCTATCACATCGCGCGCGCAGCCTTT
>CAISKH010000403.1 GCA_903885865.1 uncultured Mucilaginibacter sp. | reverse complement strand
GAAAACGTACCAGGTCCTTAGTTTTATTGGCGGGGTTGGCTAAGTAGTTAAGCATGGCGGTATAGCTATGCGCGTCGGCTTCGTCCTTGCCATATTTATGTTCGGCCCAAAGCATTTCGCTAAAATCGGCGAACGATTCGTTCACGGTGAGATTACTCCAGCTTTCGGCGGTAACCAGGTCGCCGAACCATTGGTGAAAGAGTTCATGCGCTATGGTACTTCTGCCGGCGTTATAATTAGCATCCAGCAATTCGCGGGGGGTAGCCTGTACATAATCGCCATGCAGGGTAGCGGTAGTGTTTTCCATTGCCCCGCTCACATAGTCGCGCACAACAATTTGTGCGTATTTATACCAGGGAAAATCAACCCCGAGCGTTTTTGAGTAAAACTCGATCAGCTCAGGCGTCATGCCAAATATTTGTTTGGCATAGGGCGCGTATTTTGGCTCCAGGTAATAATCAACCGGTTTGTTGCGCCAATGGTCGTGGTATATTTTAAAATCGCCAACAGCCATCATAAAAAGGTAGGGCGAGTGCGGCAACTCCATTTTCCAGGTATCGGTACGCGTACCATCGCCGTTAACTTTTTGCGAGGCGAGCCTCCCGTTTGATAAGGTGACGTATTTAGCCGGAACGGTCATGCTGATCTCGTCGGTAGTTTTTTGTTCGGATTTATCAATGGTAGGGAACCAGCACGATGAGCTTTTGGTTTCGCCCTGCGTCCATATCTGGGTAGGCTTATCCTTTTCTTTACCATCGGGATTAATAAAATACAGTCCCTTCGCGTCATTGATAGCGGCGCTGCCTTTTACATGCAACTGGTTGGGTTTCGCGGTATAATCAATATAAACGGTATACGTTTCGTTGTTATGATAAACCTTGTCCAGGTGGATAGCTAATGTTAAGCTATCATCATATTTATATTTAAGCGGGATATTTTTGCCGTTTTCTACAACAGAAATGTTTTTGATATCCATCCCCTTGGCATCGAGCCTTAATGTATCGGTAGCATAAAAATGCGGCTTTAAAGTAACCCATTCCTTGCCGTACAGGTAACATTTTTTGTAATCGAAATGTACATCCAGTTTGGTATTTATAAGATCGTTGATCCGGGGAGGTGTGGCCCGGTATATCTTCATTAGCGGGTCATCGGGTTTAGCTTGCTGGGCCGTTGCGGTGGCAAACAGGCCGGCGCTAATTACAATACCGGTTACTAAACCGGTGAGCTTGTTTTTTTTCATCAGAGTCTTAAGTCAGTTTAATAAGCGAAATTAAGCGTTTTTAATAAGACTTAAGACGACCGAATGACAAAAAATGTTACACGCTTACTCTTCTTTATTTTTTAGCGCTGCAATGTCACTCAAATCTTTATTTCTACCCGAAGCTTCCTTATTTTTAATGAATTCAACGATATTAATAAAATTGATCTGAAGGCCATCAACTTCGCCTTCTATTTTGTTTGTATACGCTTCGCTAAATTCTACCCCAGAAATTGAGTTAAGAATGTCTATACGTAACGGAGGGTACCCTAATTGGGTAACATAGTTTGTTTTTAAAAAATCGGCTTCCTTGAGGCCAAGCGAACTAAATCCGAAATCATTTAATACGGCCACCATTTTGGCAGCATTTTCCTTGTTTGGATTGATCCAAATATCCAAATCACCGGTGTGTCTTGGTCGGCCATGAAAAGCCAACGCGTGCGCACCGACAACTAAATATTCCACATTGTACCGATTTAAGAGTTCAATAAAGTCTATAAAATCCTTCTCAAACATCACATCCTCCTTCGGTGAACAACTTTTTCAATTTTTTCCGGGAAGGAGCCATCAGCCCAGGTAAAGTAGTTTTGTCTTAACCGAAAAACTTCAGTAAGCCTTTCGGCAGGTGTTTTGCTTAGCCAAAATAGTACATCAAGCCTATCTTCTTCATCCATTTTTACATGGTTAACAACCACGGTAATTTTCCTTTTGGCTTCCATTTATTTATAATAACTAAATCACTTGTAACCTATTCAAAAATACAAATAAAGAATGGTTTAATAAACTAATATGTAGTTACAAACTAAGTAATTACTTAGTTTTTTATAAAGCAAAAAAAGCGATGGGCAAACCCATCGCTTTAAATATAAAATCAGCCTGATCAACTAATCTCTAATCTTCAATAACTAACAATATTGTTCAAACGCTCCTATCAGGTTATCCGCTATCATTTGTGCAGGACGGCCCTCAATTTGGTAGCGTTCTATCATGTGCACCAGCTTGCCGTCTTTAAACAAGGCCATAGCAGGCGACGATGGAGGATAAGGCAACATATAGTTACGTGCACTATCAACAGCTTCTTTTTCCATTCCGGCGAAAACTGTTACCAGTTTATCAGGATGTTTAGCGCTTTGCGCGGCTATTTTTGCGGCGGGGCGCGCATTGGCAGCTGCACATCCGCAAACAGAATTTACCATTACAAATACAGTTCCTTCGCTTTCAATGGCTTGTTTTACAGCCGCTGCATCTTTTAATTCTTCAAAACCAACTTTGGTCAGGTCTTCCCGCATGGGGGCAACTAAATATTCAGGATACATCATTGGGTGTCTTTTTCAATTTTTTGTTGTGCAAAAATACTAAATAGGCAACAGTTAAAGTTAAAAAAACGTAATAATAACATCATGCTGACAATAGACATCAGTTAGATGTTGTTAACGTAACATGCAATTTATTAAAATTTAATGTTGATTTATTAATAGCATTTTATAAATTGCAAATCCTTAATCGCAATTAAGACTAATGAAAGTAACCCCAAAAGACGTAAGTACAATTGTTATTTTAAATAAGAATAAGCAAGGCACAAAAACCATACAAATAAAAACCCACCATTTAAACCGGTTTAAATATTATGTATTGGGTGTATTTTGTTTACTGGCCTTATTGGTCGGATCGATTATTTTTCTGCAAAAACAGAACCGGTTGCAGGAGGTTGAAAAGCAGGAGTTGCTTAGTCAAATTATAAAGCTCAAGGGGGATATTCCTGCAAATCTTCAAAAAATAAATGATAATCATATTGCGCAAACCTATATACAAGCTATTGAAGGTAAGCTGAAAAACATTAACGATTTTTTAAGAAAACGGGGGTTAAAAGGCTTTTCGGTAAAAGCTGTTGGCGGCGATGCCAATGCTGCGGGCGCCAAACTTTCAGACAAGGAAGTGTATATGGCCTATGATGATTACCTGGCCCGTTTAGTAAATACGGTGGCTTTTACCCCAATGGGTTATCCGCGTATCAGTTCCATGACATCAGGTTTTGGTTTCAGGAGCGATCCGTTTAACGACGCGCATGCCGAATTTCACCCGGGAATTGATTTTAAGGGAGAACGGGGCGATGTAGCCAAATGTACAGCTAACGGCAAAGTAATTTTTGCCGGCTGGAGTGGCGGATATGGTAATTGTGTACGTGTTGCGCATGATAATGGTTTCGAAACCCTATACGGGCATTTATCGCGCATTACCGTTAAGGTAGGTCAAAAGGTAACAGTAGGCGAAAAGGTAGGTGAAGTAGGCTCAACCGGGCATTCAACAGGAACTCATTTACACTATGAGGTAAGAAAAAACGGGAAGCCTGTAAATCCTGTTAAATTTTTAACCTTAAATAATTAATAATAGCTAATCCAAGGGCGGGTAATGGGTGTTTTTTCGAAAAAAAATAAAATCGCGCTTGATCTTCAGGCCATATCAACACTTTTAAGTGAAGGAAGTACGATAACCGGCAATTTAGATGCCCCGGCTTTTACCCGTATTGACGGGCACGTAATAGGTGATGTTCATATAGATGAGGGCATGATATTAGGCGAAAAAGGCACCATAGAAGGTAATATAACCACCAAAGAAATGATTGTTTATGGTACAGTTAACGGCGGTATCAGGGTGCAATCGCTCGAAATTAAAAGCACAGGTAAAATAACCGGCGATATTGAAACAGGCACCCTTATGGTTGAACCCGGTGGTGTTTATAACGGGCGTTTAACTATGTCATCAAAGCATTCAGATCAATAAACGGCCTTAACGCCCGGCCTACTTAAACCTGAATACATTATCCATATTGGCATTATCGTAAGCGCTAACTTTCATATCAGTTATAATGCCGGTATCCAGGCTGTATACCCAACCGTGTACGCCCAGCTGCTGCCCTTTTTGCCAGGCATTTTGCACAATAGATGTTTTGCAAAGATTATGCACATTCTCTATCACATTAAATTCCACCAAACGGTCTGATCGCTCTACATCGCCTTCTATCGCGTCAAGCTCTTTGGCATGTAAACGGTAAACGTCTTTAATGTGGCGCAGCCAGTTATCTATCAGGCCAAATTCCTGGTTGCTCATGGCGGCTATTACTCCACCACAGCCATAATGGCCTGTAACAATTACATGTTTTACCTCTAATACATTCACCGCGTAATCCAATACCGAAAGCATATTCATATCAGTATGTATCACCATATTGGCAATATTACGGTGCACAAAAACCTCGCCCGGCCTG
>CAISKH010000402.1 GCA_903885865.1 uncultured Mucilaginibacter sp. | reverse complement strand
GTGGCACCGCCAGTTATAGTTTTATATGGGGAATGGCAGGCGAAAACCAGGATTATACAGAAATGGATGTTTTTGATATTGGAGACATAAAATAAAAAATGGAAGATAAATTCTCGTTAAAGGGTAAAGTAATTGTAGTTACCGGTGGAACCGGTATATTGGGTAATTCGTTTGTGAACGGTATTGTTGAGGCAGGCGGTACAGTTGGTATTTTGGGCAGAAATAAGGCGGTAGCCGAAGAACGCGCCAATGCCATTAACAAAAATGGCGGTAATGCCATAGCGCTTATCGCTGATGCGTTGGACGAAGAAGCATTGACAGCTGCGAAGGATAAGGTAATAGCCGCTTATGGCAAAATTGATGGCCTGGTAAATGCCGCGGGAGGTAATATGCCCGACGGGGTTGTAATGCCCGATCAGGATATTTTTAAAATGAACCTGGCTGGCATGAAAAAAGTAACCGAGCTGAACTTATGGGGAACCATTATTCCCACACAAATATTTGGCGAGGCTATTGCAAAAACTGCCGGTAAGGGAAGTATAGTGAATATATCTTCCATGAACTCAAAACGCGCCACTACCAGGGTGTTGGGTTACAATATGGGTAAGGCGGCTGTTGATTGTTATAACCAATGGTTCGCGGTTGAACTGGCTAACCGGTATGGCGATGCGATACGGATGAATGCCATTGCGCCGGGGTTTTTCCTTACCGAACAGAACAAAAACCTGCTTACCAAACCAGAGGGCGGTTATACGGAAAGGGGCGAAAAAGTGATAAGGCAAACACCTTTTAAGCGTTTCGGCCACCCGGATGAATTGATAGGGGCGTTAATATGGCTGTTAAGCGATGCATCGGCCTTTGTAACCGGCTCAATGATTTGCGTTGACGGGGGTTTTTCCATTTTTAGTGGCGTATAACCAAAACTGTTAATATAAACTTATATTGCGGCTTAATGCCGTTCTTATTATAACCAATTATGAAAGAAGCCAAAATGAGCAACTACCGTTGGGTAGTAGCTACGTTACTATTTTTTGCCACAACTATAAACTACCTCGACCGCCAGGTTATCGCGCTTTTAAAACCAACGCTTGAAATTCAGTTTCATTGGAAGGAATCAGATTATGGTCATATAGTGGCGGTATTTACTGCAGCCTACGCGTTTGGGTTATTATTATTTGGTAATTTCATTGATAAAATAGGTACCAAATTAGGCTATACCTTTTCATTAATCGTGTGGAGCATTGCGGCTATGCTGCACGCAATTGTAAGGTCGACATTTGGTTTTATTACGGTAAGGGCAGGGTTAGGTTTAGGCGAATCGGGCAATTTCCCCGCCGCTATTAAAACAGTTGCCGAGTGGTTTCCTAAAAAAGATCGAGCATCAGCTACCGGCTTTTTTAACTCGGGCGCAAATATCGGGGCCGTAGTTGCACCCATAATGGTACCATTACTATTGGGGTGGTATGGCTGGCAAATGGCATTTATTGTAACAGGCGCCATCGGGTTTATATGGCTCATATTCTGGATCATATTTTATGAGGTACCATCCCGCCACAAAAGAATAACCCCTGCCGAATTTGAATATATCAACAGCGATATGCAAACGGCTGAAGAAATTGCAAATAAGGACAATAAAGTTAAATGGGTCGATCTGTTAAAGATAAGGCAAACATGGAGCTTTTTTTTCGGCAAATTTTTAACCGACCCAATTTGGTGGTTCTTCCTGTTCTGGCTGCCATCCTATTTTGCCAGCACTTTTAACCTCGACCTTAAAAGGCCAAGCATGCCACTGATTATTGTGTATACGGCAGCAACTATAGGTAGTTTGGGCGGGGGGCACCTATCGTCGTGGTTTATTAGAAAAGGCTGGCCTATATTTAAGGCACGTAAACGGGCCATGCTCATATTTGCGTTTTGTGTACTACCCATAGTTACCGCACAGTTTGCCACCAATATTTGGCAGGCGGTTGCGCTTATCAGTTTGGCTGTTGCCAGCCATCAGGCCTGGAGCGCTACCATATTTACAACAGTTTCAGATACGTTCCCCAAGAAAGTTGTAGGCTCAGTAGTAGGGATAGGGGGCACGGCAGGCTCGGTAGCGGGTATTCTTTTCCCGCTTTTAATAGGCTTTATTTTAGATTTTTATAAAGATCAGCACCACATTTTAATAGGCTATAATATTAT
>CAISKH010000401.1 GCA_903885865.1 uncultured Mucilaginibacter sp. | reverse complement strand
TGTTACGACGTATTCGTCAGTAAATTTATGGGTAGTATAATGGTATTGTATTGATAATCAAATAATCCTGCCTGCCGGCAGGCAGGTGCAAATCGACCTGTTTTTATTGGGATGAAACAAAAAAATTGTAAAAGGCGCAAGAATGCCACGCTTTTGCCGGCGCTGCGTTCTCGCGCGAGAATGGGAATAGTCCTCGTTAGGACTTGTTATTTTTAGCGCCCTGCAACTACTTTATTTTTTTTCAGTAGCCGCTCCTGTCACCTCTGAAACAGTTGTTTTCTTAGTTGTGTCGCAGGTACACCGCAAGGTATCGGTAGCTTTCAGATCATCAGGGTTTACATTGCCACCGGGTACATCACGCCATGGTATATTCCCTTTTTTGAGCTGCATAACACAATGCCCAGTACAATTCTTTTTTATACAATTGTACAATCCATTGCCATCAATACCAATGTCGCATCCACCAACGGGGTCGGGGGCCGTACCTCCTTTTTGTCTGCAACTCCACAGGCCGAAGCATAAAAATAGAGTCATTAATGGTAATATGACCCAGCGTTTTTGATTAATTTTTGTTTTCATTGATCAAGAATTTATGTTAAAAATCGGGTTGATTCTAATTTCTATTATTTATATAAAGCTACCACAATCAACGACTTATGCAATATTTTTTATTACTTTATGTATTATTTTATATTGTAAAAGGCACAAGAACGCCACGCTTTTGCCGACACTGCGCCAGCGAAGCTGCATCGCGCCAGCTTGTGAAGGTATTGAATGAATCATTGATCAAATTTTTTTGTCTTGTCTGAAATGTCTTTGATAATATTATCAAGGTCAAGTGCAGATAATAAGATGTAATCCAGAGTTTTTTCTGTTTCACTTTCATCTATATGCTTGTCTTTTATCAATGAAATTAATCCGATAATTCTGGTAACGGGCGCCCTGACTAGGTGTGATTGTATCCACGCTATTTCCCTAAATTTTTCTTCCACTCTCTTTCGTTCGGTAATATCCTGAGCAGTTCCAAATAACCGGACTACATTGCCATCAGCATCTTTCTCTCCATACCCAAACTCTTCAATTATTTTCTTTTTACCTTTAGATGTAGTTATCTGGTATTGCATTTGAAATGGCTCACCGGTTTCCTGGGCATGCCTACTTGTATATTGAACGGATTGTTTGTAATGCTCATCAATTAAATCGATAAATGAACAATATGATTTAGTAGATACTTTTATATCAAAAATATTGTATAATTCTTTAGACCAGGTAACCTCGTCACTTTTAAAATCAAAACTCCAGTTACCCATTTTTGCTAAATGTTGGGCCTCTTCTAAAAAAACTTCGCTTTGAATAAGCTTTTGTTCAGCTGATTTTTTATCCCTGGCATCGCGCCCAATACAAAATATTAATTTTATTTTTTTATCCCACCGGGCTGACCATATTATTGGAACAAGTTTACCGTTTTTGCTTATATGACGGTTTTCAAAATTGGTCACATCCTTACCATTCATAATGGCTTTTGACATTCTTTTTGTCTGATCAATATCCTCATGATAAATAAAATCGAAATATGATCTGCCTATTAAGTCTTCAGTCTTATAGCCCCAGATCTTTTCGCATGCGTTGCTTATTTTGCAAAACCGCCCTGCCTCATCTATAACGCAAATAATATCTAACGATCGATTAAAGATATTTTCCAATTCATTATAGGATTCAATCAAGGCGATATGATTAGAAGTTTCTTCTGTAACATCCTTTGATAAACATGCAACACTAAACAACTCCTTATTATTGTCATACATTGGGGCTAATGAGATTAGTCCATATTCCATTTTCTTTGTGACAGGATTATATACCTGTTCATTTACCATGAAAGTTTCTCCATTAAATGCTCTCTGGTAATAAGTTTCCCATCGTTTTACATATTCATCAATGAATTGGTCCTCTATTCCAGAATCACCTTTCTTGGCGGGTTTACCTGTTAAGTCAAGAATTTTTTTTGAATAGGAATGATTGCAGCTAATGAGTTTGTATTCTTTATCAATTGCCCAGATCAAGTCTGTTGTTGCATTAATTAAAGCCTCCTGTACAGTTTCTTTTATAGTAATATCGTCTTCTTTTCTTTTTTGCTCTGAAATATCACTGAATAAAACAACAACCCCAATAACTTCACTGTTGTCGATAATGGGATTTGACGTATAACGAAGCTTTATTGAATTTCCATCTGATTTCCAAAATATGTCATCCTCAGAAGCACATCCTTCTTTAACATTTAAGGTTTTACAAATCGGACAATCGGCCTCTGGGTATAGTGCGCCATTTGTCCGTTTATAATGTATAAGACTATGGATGTTTTTTCCGATGCAATCCTCATAAGTATAACCAAGCATTTTTAAAGCCGAAGAATTAATAAAAGTGCAGCTCAGATCTTTATCAATGCAAAACAATCCATCGCTTATTGATTCGATCATCAGTTTGTTAAATAGTTGCGCCTGTTCTAATATTTCATTCATCGGAAGATGCTACGCGTTACGTCAGAGCTGTAAAATTTGTATTTCTTAATCTAAACAAACTGCCTTATAACTACTTTAACGGAATCACTTTCGGAATAGTTTCCAACACTTATTATTAAATCAATACTTTAATATTTATCCTTTAACAAAATGATATTTTTTTAATGTGAATTATACCATAATTTGCATTAAAAAAATTAATTATTAATAAAACTATTGATAAAGCTCCGCTTGTGTGTATGCCAACCAGGTTCGTAGCATTTCGGCTGACTTGATGTTTAGTTACTTTGCATCTAAGGTGAAGTAACAGCCCCCCAGCAATTGAGCGGGACGATGTTGTCATGAAGAATACGAACGTCTCGTTGATTTGCATGTGCAAAGATTGCTTTCGCGAAAAATCGGGACAGGCTCTTCCAGCATTGACGCTAAAAAAGAAGTGTGCACAATTCCATATCTTTGCCCCATCAGTGAAATCACAAAAAATCTGTGAAATAACCAAAAAATGATAGAAACAGCGGTAAAAGAAAGCTATAAGGGTTACAACAACTACGGCGCGTGGCTGAAAGATAAATACCCCGGCCACCGCGTGTTCAAGGTTATTGTTGATGGTGGCTTTACCTGCCCCAACCGCGATGGCAGCAAGGGCTACGGCGGCTGCACGTATTGCAATGTTGATTCGTTTACGCCCTCGGTGAGCCGCAACGCGCCCAATATACGCGAACAGGTGATACAGGGCATGGAACGCGCCCGCACGGGTAATAAGGCCGATAAGTTTATCATTTACTTTCAGCCCAATACCAATACCTACGCCCCGGCGCATTACCTTAAAATGCTGTATGACGAGGCCCTGAGCTATGGCACCGAAGATATTGTGGGCCTGAGTGTAGGCACGCGTCCGGATTGCATCGACGCCGAAAAGATAGCCCTGCTGGAAAGCTATACCGACCGTTTCGACGTTGACCTGGAGATGGGCATGGAAAGCATCTACAACGATACGCTGGCCCAAATAAACCGCGGCTGCAGCCACGACGACCTGCTGAAAGCGTTAAGACTGTTAGAGAACAGCAAACTGGATGTTTGCGTACATACCATTTTCGGCTTCCCCTGGGAAACCAAAGAAATGATGCTGCGCTATGCCGACGAGATAAACCGCCACCCGCGCATAAAATTTGTAAAATTTCATCACCTGCATATTGTGGAGGGCTCGGTAATGGGTGTAAAATATAAACGCGAACCATTTAAAGTTTTTGACCTTGACGAGTATGCCGAATTTTTATGCGAACTGCTGCCCCTTGTGCGCCCCGATGTGGTGATACAGCGCCTGTTCGGCCTCAGCGACCGCGCGCTGCTTATAGCCCCCAACTGGAAACTGAAAAAATCGGAAATACAATATTATATTGATCAGAAACTGCTGAACCGGGGGGTGGTGCAGGGGAGCGCTTGTACTTACCCGCCTAATTCTCTATTTTAGAGAAAATAAATAAAAGCCGCTTGTTACAAAAACCTTTACAAAACTACATTCCGGCATTAACGGGTGTGCGCGCTTTGGCGGCTTACCTGGTTTTTATATCGCATTACTCCTATGTATTTGATGATGTGTTCCCGCCCATTATACAGCGTTTTTTTGGCGAGTTCCACATCGGGGTATCTATTTTCTTTGTGCTGTCGGGTTTTCTCATCACGTTCAGGTATTACAAAAAATTTCACTTAACTGCCGATTGGTTCAAACAATATTTAAAAAACAGGGTGGCGCGCATCTATCCTATGTACTCACTGCTTACCATTTGCGCGTTCGGCTACTATTTTATAACTAAGGACTACAGCGCGGGCAACCCATTCCTGCTGCTGGTGCTCAATATCACGTTTATCCGCGGGTTCTTCTTCCAGTTCTGGAATACGCTAATAGCGCAGGGCTGGTCGCTCACGGTCGAGGAATGTTTTTACTTTTCGGCGCCCATTATTTTTCTCATCGCTAAAAAATATAATAAACTCTATTTGCAGCCCGTGGTGTTAACCTGCTTTGCTATCGTGATGACGCTTATTTTCAGCCACATAAATTGGTACGGTTTCTTTGGCAATTTTCCGTTTGTAATGCTGTTTACCTTTTTCGGGCGCTGTTTCGAGTTTTTTGTGGGCGTACAGCTGGCCCGCATCGTATTAACCAAAGGCTTCGAGCGCACCAATAAAATTGTTTACACCTACCTGGGGCTTATACTGATTTTTTTATGTGTGCTGGTGATGGCTTTTCAGCCCATACCCAAAGGATGGGCGGCGGGTGTGGAGAGTCCGGCGGGCATTATTACCAATAACTACTTTTTGTGTATAGCCGTAGCCCTGTTCTTTTACGGCTTGCTCACCGAAACTACCATATTAAAGAAAATACTGGCCACCCCGTTTGTTGAGTTGCTGGGCAAAAGCTCGTATATATTTTATTTGATCCATTTAGGTTGGGTATATAACCTCATGCAAACGGGGTTTGACGGGTTAAATAATTGGGTGTTTAGGTTGTATGATAAATGGGGACTGGCGTGGCACTCGCCGTTCGAGTATGATAAATTAAACCTGTTGTACGCGTTTATCCTGTTAAATGTGTTAGCGATACTATTATTTAAACTGATAGAAGAACCGCTGAACCATTACATCCGCCGGTCCGATTTCCTGGTCAAAAATAAACCGCGCAATCCTGAAAATGCTTCTGAAAAAATAAAGTGAGACGGGGCCGCTGCAATAACAAATCTTAGCAGGTGTTAAGATTTACTGTACGATCTTATTAGCACAATACGAACTGGCAAAAGCCTCGGGTTTAGCCTTAAATACGAAGCCCATGCTTAAAATATAACCCATAGCCTCGTGCAGCGCCTGGTTCGATTTAAACATGGGGTTGGTATTAATATCGGCATGTACTTCCAGGTCAACATCATACAGGTCGAGCAGGTCGCAAAGCTCATAGGCAATATCGATAGATTTTTGTACCTCGGTAAGCATACGCTCCTTGATGCTCATTTTTTGCGAAGTGCGGTCCTGGTGAATAAACATGAACCCGCCCCTTGCTTCGCGCAAAAAAACAATAACGGTAGCAAAATCGGTCACGTTTCCTTTTACCTGCGAATCGGTACCAATGCAAACCTTAAGCTTGTTACCCAGCAAACTTTCCCTTTCAATAGCCCTTTCTACTTCGTCAATAATGGGCGATTGGATGATCTCGCCACTGAATTTTCTCCATGTCATAAAAGTTATTTTTAGAAAACGTTAATGCACGTACTAAAGATAAAGCATAACCATGCATATAAACGTAAACCCAGTATAATTTATTTGTTAACATGGGGCTATATATCAACAGGTTATTCAGTTGATAGTTTGCAGTGGACAGTAATTAATACGAACTGAGAAACCTATATCTATTTTTTATCTCCCCTGGTTTTAGGGTTAAAATCAAACATTCTTGATATGGTAAAACCTATACGGTATTGCCCCTGCGAAAACCGTTGCTGCGTAGTGCTTAAAAAATTCATTTCAGAAACAGAGTTGGCATTGGTAATATTTACGGTAAATACGTGTCCGCCTGTTTCAACCTCATAGCCTATACCAATGGGGTCTTGAAAAGTAGCGTTATTGCTCCTGAACGTAGAGAAGGGATGCGCGTAATCCAAAATAAAGCCGGTATGATTTGATAATTTAATACGCGCCGCGGCTTGCAACGCAAAAAATTGCTGCTCATTGCCAGGCAATGAAGGGTAAGGCGTATTGTCCCTTACAAAAGTTGGTGAAAGCTGTAAAGAGACGCCGGGAAACTGGCGCGCAAAAACTGCCTGGGCCAGATAAGAAAGCCTGCTGCCAAAAGTTGGGAACGGCAGGTATGGTTTTACACCCGCTTCGCCAATAAGCGTTAAAGCGAAGGGGGTACTATTATCGGTTGTTTGGTGCATTACCGCTGCTTTTAACTCCAGCTGAACCAATTGTCCGATGGTGCTTCTGCCCAGGTCGATGTTAAAATTATCGCTGACACCATATTCAAATCCAAAATAAACATCGTTAACCCTGTCAATCCCGAACGCGGTTTGAGGGCCGCCATTGGTACCGGCTATATCGCCAAAGCGGTGAATGATCTGGAAATTAAAGTTATTTTTCTTTACCATTTTGGTAGTTTGCGATAACACCAGCCTTGTTGATTTAAATATATCAACAGGTGCAGGCTTTTCATTTGCATTCATGGCGTTCAATAACGAATCGGCCGCCGACATTTTCGTACCTGTTTGCTGGGCCCGCAGGCCTATGCTTAATGTTATAAAAGCTAATAGCACGATGTACTTTTTCATATATGATAGTGGTTGGTAATTACTTTGCTGCCGCGTAGGTGGCCGATACTTTCATTTGAATACTTTCTGCAATATTATGAAATACTATTTGAGGTATCTCTATATGATGGTCAACGCATTTCACCATAAACTCGGATTTAAGCGTTAATGCACCGTTATTTACGGTAAGTGTGCCCGGGATGGTGCGCGATTGTTTAACGCCATGCACATCAAGTTCGCCAACGGCAGTTATAGGATAACTACCATTTTTAGTAACGTCAACAGGTTCCTGTATCTTGCCTTTAAATGTAGCGCGCGGATACTTGTCGCTTTCCAAATAATCGCTGTTAAAATGCTCCTGCATTAACGACTTCCTAAATTTAAACGTTGGGATGCTCACACTAAACACAACATCGCCGGTGGTGGCGTTGTAAACCGATGTTCCCGCTGATGTTGTTGCTGCTATATCTTCAATAGGCGCCGAAGAAAAGAGGCTGATCTCCACGTTTTTGCAGGCATAAAGGCTCTGGCCAGGGTGATTAAACAGATTCACCCACACCAATAAAATAATTACCGCGTATTTCATATTATTTTGGCTTTGTTAATGAGTTAATGTTCCAATTTAACCCCGCTGCTACGCCAAATGTTTCAACTTTTATCTGGCTATAGCCGATATTTGATAACGGTATTTTTAAATAAGGCTGCAAACTAACACCAAATTTTGAACTAACCTGCCGCTGATAGCTTGCCTCCAGGTTCATGATACTGAAATAATATTTACCCTGCGTTTTTACTGCATAATAGGATGGCCCATACAACACATCCGAGCTGCCATAATCATAAGTATAGCTTTCATGCATCATGATGTAGGATGATAAACCTGTACCCACAGTTATTTTGTTACGTGATTTATTGTATACCTGGTAATCAATATTAATTGGTATATCTAATATCCGGCAATCGGCGCTAACCGTTTGAGGCGCGTTTTTAAATTTATAAGTGGTATGGTATTCACTAAACGGCAGCGTATATGGTTTTAACGAGTAATGAAGCCCTGTACTTATTGTAAATTTTTTCACCAGGCCTGCCGAAAACAATAAACCTACATCAATGCCGCCGCTTGCTTGCTGTAACGAACCCACCCCGTTCAACTCCTGCGATGCCAAAACACTCAGGGCATATTGCGGACGATAGGGCACCCCGGTTTTCTTAATAATGGTTTTACCGGCCTTTGTATCGCTGCCAGCCGAACTGCCCGCAGTTGTTTCAGGCAAAATATTAATAGAAGCGATATCGGGATTGCCGGCAGTATTTGGGGTAATACCCGGCATTTCGCTTTCGATAGTCCCGATAGCTATCGGGAGGGGTACTGCTGCCAATATTTCGTTATCTCTTGAATTGTCCCGATCCCGATAGCTATCGGGACTGGGATTAGGTTGACCGGTAATAGCCTGGCTAATTCCGGCGCTGCCTTTTTGCTCGGCGTTAACAGTTTCGCCGGGCAGCATAGCACCTTTAACCCTATGCTTATTAATAACCGTATTAGCCGCTATATAAGCCGGACGCGTTGTTTGATGTTTTGGCTGTACCGATAATTCAGTTATGGGTTTACCTGTTGCTGCCGGTTTTACAGCCGTGTTGTTTATATCGTTTTTATTTATATCATTTTTTTCAGATTCGTTTACAGCGGCTATTTGTTTGTTTTTATCAGTTACAGCAGGTTGTTCGGCTTTTTGCACGCGGTTTACTGCCATCTGCTGTTGTGGTTTTTGAGCATGGTTGGTTGCCTGCGGCCTTAACATCCACCAACCGAACGCCACTATTAATATGGCTGCCGCACTGCTCAACCAGGGCAGCCAAAATACAATGCCGGTGCGCTTTCCACCGAGCATTTGTTCCAACGCGTCCCAGTCAGCATCCCTGAATACGGTTTTGTCAACCGGATCTTCAAGGCCCTGTTTAAAAAACTGGTCCAGGTTTTTAATGTCCTTTTCTTTGTTCATTCTCTAATACCTTTATTATTATATAACTTCGGTTTTACAGCAGCCCCATTCATAGCTACAACCGGGTTAAAATCAATTCTTTTATTATAATTAGCAGACGAATCTGCATCTGTTATCATTTGCTTTAGTTTTTGCCTCGCCTTAAACAGGTTCGACTTGGATGTTCCAATATTTATGTTCAGCATATCCGCAATTTCTTCATGCGAGTAGCCATCTATAGCGAACAGATTAAATACGGTCCTGTATCCCTGCGGAAGCTGTTGAACCATGGCCAGCAGATCATTATAATTTAAATTATTATCTGCCATATTTACGTCGTAAATATGTTCGGCGTTTTCCAGGTCTTCGGCATAGGCCATTTTTAAATTGGCCCGGTAATAATCAATGGATACATTCATCATTATTCTGCCCAGCCAGGCTTTGAACGGCCGGTCGGCATCATAGGAGCTTATCTTGGTAAAAACCTTAAAAAATCCCTGGTTCATCACTTCCGCAGCTTCATCCCGGTCTCCAGCATAGCGTAAACATATCGCCATAGAAAAACCATAAAATGCCTTATAAAGCATTTTCTGGCTTTTCCTGTTTTGTTCTATACAGCCCCTGATCAGTTGACGTAACTCTTCTTCCCCCATATAAAGGTTTACCCTGGTTGCTTTTGTGTGATATTACCGTGCTTATTACACATCACGTCAATTGATGTATAAAGGTTGCCCGCAAGTATAAATTTAGTTTAAAATATTGGTATTCAGTCTGTGTTTTTTTCTGATTCGCTCTAAATTCTGTTTCATGTCCAGACCTTTGCTTTATAAGTATAATTTTTTACGCTGTTAAGGCAACCTTTCCCACCTGTTGTCCGTGATAATAATAAATCAACCTGTTAAACATAAATAGCAATTTACATGGTACCCATTTCGGTAGTTATTATAACAAAAAATGAGGCTGATGTTATAGCCCAATGCATCAGCGCCGCCAAATTGATAACTGATGATATATTAATAATTGATAACTATAGTACCGATGAAACCTTTGATATAGCTTTGGCAGAAGGGTGCAGGGTATACCAGAAAAACTGGGATGGCTATGGCGCCAATAAAAACAAAGGGATATTGCTGGCTAAATACGACTGGATATTAAGCATGGATGCCGATGAGGTAGCCGACCTGGAACTTGTGCTTTCTTTACACAGCCTGAAACTGGATGATACCGGTATGGTATATGATATCAGGTTCAAGTCATACTTCGGAAAAAAGCTGATCCGTTATGGTAACTGGGGGCGCGACCATCATATCCGTTTATTTAACCGCACACAGGTACGGTGGTCTGAGCCGAATGTGCATGAAACCTTAATACTTCCTGAACAAATCAGAATGCAGCGGTTAGAAGGCTGGATGCACCATTACTCGGTAAAAGATAGTAATGAATGTATAAGCAAGGCGCTTTACTATGCCCGCTTAAGCGCCGAAAAATATTTGCAAACCGGTAAAAAGGTTAATAACATTAACTTATACATTTCGCCGGTTTTTGGTTTTATTAAGAGCTACATATTGTTTTTAGGGTTCCTTGATGGCAAAGAGGGGCTCGAACTTGCAAAAATAACTTATAAAAATAAATGGCTCAAATACCACTATTTAAACCGGCTGGAAAACAACCTAAAGAAAAAACAATTCATAAAAGCCGATTTAGCAGTCGAATATGTTAACCGTTTAGCCGGCTAAACAGCCCACAACCTTTCGGCAAATATCCTGCAACTTATTTTCAATCAATTTTTTAGGTTAGGTATATTTTATATATCCTATCAACCAGTTTTTAGTGCGATGCTGGGTTAGGCATGGCGGCGTTTACTCACCCGATCATCGTCCCGATAGCTATCGGGACTCGATCCCCCTCTCTTCGGCAAGCCGGAAAGAGGGGGTTTTTAAACTTTTTTTCCTGCGGACGCTCCCCTCTTTCCACAGGAGAGAGGGGCCGGGGGTGAGTAAACGCCGCCGTGCTATTAAGAGCGGCTTCTTCATACAGCTTCCGCTTTATAATTAAACACCCAAAACCATAACTAAAAAAATAATACCCCCCCGTTTTTCGCGATCGGAGTATTTAGTATATAAACCTGTACTGACATTCCTTTTAAAAACGATATGAAAAAAATAACCGTTGTATACTTTGTCTTAAGCTTTGTGGTGG
Source organism: uncultured Mucilaginibacter sp. (assembly GCA_903885865.1). Lineage (GTDB taxonomy): Bacteria > Bacteroidota > Bacteroidia > Sphingobacteriales > Sphingobacteriaceae > Mucilaginibacter. The sequence goes on along the minus strand of CAISKH010000401.1, from coordinate 6,663 downwards.
TAGCCACCTTCGGACAGGTAAACAGCGGCTTATTAACTACCATTTCGGCCATTGCCGGGATGCGCGACAGGTTCCCGATCGAGAAGCTGCACCTACAGTTGGATAAACCTTATTACGCCCTGGGCGATACCATCCGCTTTAAGGCTTATTTGCTCAATGCCGATTTTTTAAAGCCCTCCATCCGCAGCGGACTGCTGTATGTGGAGATGGATGCCGCCGATGGTAAAATGCTAAAACGCATTATGGTGCCCCTTATACAGGGCCTGGGCTGGGGCGATATGGCTCTGGCGGATAAGGATTTTCCCGAAGGCAGCTACACCCTTAGGGCCTATACCAACTGGATGCTCAACTTCGGCGACGACTATGTATTCAAAAAGAACCTCTATATATCGGCCCTGAGCGGCTCTACCCTGGTAAAAGCGAATTTTAAACTGCAAACCGGTGCAGAAAAGGATAAGGTGAATGCCAGCCTGTTGTTGTTCGGGCTGGATAAGAGCCCATTCAGGATGAAAGATATGCAGCTGGAAGTATTGAACGGGAAGCATAGCTTGTTGAAAGATAAGGCCACCACCGGCATCGACGGCAGCCTGCAATTTAGCTTTGATGCCGATAAAACCGCTGTGAGAGACCTGTCCATCACAGCGCAGGAAATACGCAAAGCGCCGGATGAAACGCCGCCGCTCATTATCCCAGTATTGCTTAACCGTGCCGAAAATACCGATGTGCAGTTTATGCCCGAGGGCGGAAATATGGTTGCTGGCCTGCCCCTGCGGATAGGGTTTAAAGCGCTTAGCGAGGATGGGCACGGAACGGAGGTAAGCGGCAAGGTAGTTAACAGCAAGCAGCAGGAAGTAGCAGCTTTCAGTTCCGCTCATAAAGGGATGGGTAGTTTTGAATTCACACCGCAGGCCGGGGAGGTTTATTCGGCCAGGGTAACATTGGCCGGGGATTTGGTTAAAACTTATCCGCTGCCCGCAGTTAATGCCTCTGGCACTGCCCTGCAGGTAACGCCCAAGGGCAACGATTCGCTCGAAATAACGCTGAGCGCCACACCCGACCTGTTAGGGTCGGCAACCTACTACCTGTTCGGTGAAACAAGGGGGCTGGTATGCTATACGGCGGCGATCACTTTTAAGAATGGGATAGTTAAAAAAACCGCTGATAAGGGTTCGTTCCCTGCAGGTATAGCACATTTCACATTATTTAACCAAACCAACCAGCCGGTCAATGAACGGATAGTTTATATTGCCCATAATGATAATTTGCGGATCAGCATAACGCCCGATAAGGATAATTACGGCATCCGCGACAGTATGGCCGTGGCCCTCACCGTAAAAGACGCGGCGGGCAAGCCCGTGCGGGGATCGTTCTCGGTGGCGGTTACCGATGATGCGCAGGTACGGGCCGACAGCCTGGGCAATAACCTTGTGAGCGATATGCTGCTTACCTCTGACCTGAAAGGAAACGTGGAAGAGCCGGGCTGGTATTTTGAAAAGGACAACAATACTAACAATAAAGCAATAGCATTAGATAACCTGTTATTAACCCAAGGTTGGATAGGTTACGACTGGAAAGCTATTTTTAACCCGATAATACAACAACCGCAGTTCCGGGCGGAGTTGAAGTTTTCGGTGGAGGGCCGCGTAACCAATGTGTTTAATAAGGGGGTGGAAAAATCGGAAGTGCTGCTTTTTTCAGGAAAACCCCAAATGATGAAGCAGACCGAGACGGACAAGGATGGCAAGTTTGTCTTTAACGACCTGTTCCCCGTTGATACCGCGCAGTTTAAGCTGCAGGCCCGTAATAAGGCCGGTAAAAGCTTTAACGTGGGCATAGAGATACTGAATCAGTTTAAACCGCCTGTTTTTTCTGCTAATGGTTCGGTGATGCCCTGGTATGTGAATACGGATAGTATTTTGCTGAACAATTCGGCTATTAAAGCGCGGCAGCAGCAGGCCAGGGCAGACCTGGTGGGCGAAGGGCACATGCTTAAAGAAGTGGTCATCAATGAAAAGAAATCGGTAAAGGGATCGAAGAACCTGAACGGGCCGGGCCAGGCCGACCAGGTCATGGATGAACAGGATATGCTGAACGCGGGCAAGATGACGCAGGAAGAATTATTGGTAAAGAATGTACGGGGGTTCCAGCCCAGGGGGGGCACCTGGTCACCTTGTCCAAGTTGCAGCTATAATACGCCGCCGCCGCTAATGCCTGCTACAAGCAGAAGCCTGTTGACCAGTTATGTACTGAATAATAAAATGGTCCATTTTGTATTTGACGGCGTGGATGTGAATGCCTTTTACGATGGCAGCCACCTGGGGCCCTGGGCCGATTTGGGGCAGAACACCAAGGACCCTTCCATGGACCGGTATAATTTCCTGAAGGGCTACCTCGATTATTTTTCGGCCGAGGATATTAAGGGTATCGAGGTCATGTTTAACGCGCAATTTAGCGCGGTTTACACCGGTCTGGGCTTTTCGGCTACAGAAAATATGAATTACGGCAGTAACCTGGCCTTTATCGAGATCACCACGCGTTCGGGCAAGGGGCCAAACATGAAAGTTACACCCGGTACTTACCTGTATAAACCGCTGGCTTTTTCGGGGGCTAAGCAGTTTTACCGGCCCCGGTACACTTACCGCAACAAAATGGCCGACAGGGGCACCGACCTCCGTTCTACCATCCACTGGGCGCCGCAGGTAGTTACCGATAAGGACGGCAGGGCAACGGTTTCTTTTTTCAGCGCCGATAAACCGGCTGATTATACCATAACCGTTGAAGGCACCGACCTGCAGGGCAACCTGGGTTATGCGTGGGGGAAGGCCACCGTAAACTCGGTATCCGGTGGCGTCAGCACCATCAACAATGTGAAGCCATCCATCCTTTCGGCCATATCACGCGCGCAGGACAGGTTAGGGGTTGAGAAAATCTATATGCAACTGGATAAGCCTTATTACACCATAGGCGATACCCTGCATTTTAAAGGCTACCTCATGGATGGAAACTTTCTATCGCCATCAACAAAGAGCGGGTTAATGTATGTGGAGTTGTATAATGTTATGACAGGGAGGACCATAATAAGGGTATCGGTACCGATAACGGCAGACACCGGCCACGGCGATATACCTTTGGATGAAAAAGAAATAACAGAAGGCGGTTATACCTTGCGGGCCTGCACCAACTGGATGCTCAACTATGGCGAGGACTATGTTTTTAAAAAGAATATCTCCATATCATCAGTAAACGGTAGTTCTACACTGGTAAAAGCAGCTTACAAAATGGAAACCGGGGCAGATAAAGATAAGATAAGTGCCGTTGTGCAGCTTACCGGCTTAAACGGGGAGCCCTTGCGGCTAAGGGATATGCGGCTGCGCATATCAAAAGGGTGGAGCTGGCTGTTTAATGATAAGGTGAATACCGGTATGGACGGGCGCATGCACCTCAGCTTTAACCTGGCCGATAAAACGGCCCTGAACAAGTTATACATGCAGATACAAAATATAGGCAAAGGGGCAGATACCGCTACGATTACCATACCCGTTGTACTGAACAGGCCCGAAAAAACCGATGTGCAATACTTGCCCGAAGGCGGGAATTTAATAGCAGGCATAGCCACAAAAATTGGATTTAAAGCTTTAGGCGAAGATGGCCGGAGTACGGATATTGCCGGGAAAATAGTAAACAGTAAACAGCAGGAAGTGGCTACGTTCCGGTCAACCTATAAGGGTATGGGCACTTTCGAACTTTTACCGCAGACTGGCGAAACTTATACCGCGAAAGTTAACGCGCCAAACAATACCATCATCAGTTACCGGTTACCGGCAGTTACGCCAACCGGTACAACATTAAGGGTAATTCCGAAAGGAAAAGACTCGCTTGAAGTAATCCTCAATGCAAGTTCCGATATTCTTGCGGCTCCCGCCAATTTCTACCTCATGGGCCAGGTGAGGAGCGTGGTTTATTACGGCGCGTTGATCAGCTTTAAAGGCGTCATTAAAAAGGTTATAGCAAGGAGCATATTCCCCGCAGGGATAGTGCATTTCACTTTATTGAATAATAACAACCAGGCGGTTAATGAACGGGTTGTTTATGTTGATCACGAAAATCTGAAGGTAAGCTTAACGGCAAGCAAACCGGCCTATTCGATAAGGGATAGCATTGCGGTGAATGTAATGGTAAAAGATAAGGACGGAAAACCCGTTCAGGGTAATTTTTCTTTGGCTGTGACCGATGGCGCGCAGGTGAGTACCGACAGTACCAGCAATATCATCACCAACCTGCTGCTCACTTCGGACCTGAAAGGGAACGTAGAAGAACCGGGCTGGTATTTTGAAAGCGACGACAATACCAACAATAAAGCAATAGCCTTAGATAACCTGATGCTGACACAAGGCTGGATAGGGTACGACTGGAAAGGTACTTTTACCCCCGTAATACAACCGCCAAAGTACAGGGCCGAAAAAGATTTTGAGATACAGGGAACACTCACCAACGTTTTTAATAAACCATTAAAAAAAACCTGGGTAGCATTAATGCAAAAACAGCCCCTGGTGGTAAAAGATGCCATGACCAATGACGAAGGGCGGTTTGTATTTAAAGGCCCCGACCTTGTCCCCACCGACACAGCTTTTTATATGATAGAGGCTAAACGAAAGAATGGTGAAAATAAGGATTTCAACATAGGGATTACCCTTGACGAATATAACCCGCCTGTGTATACCCAACCAAAAGAACGCCAGTTGCCCTGGTACTTTAACACCGATACCACCTTGCTGAATAATGCCAATACCAGGATAGCGCAGCTAAAGGCCGAAGTAAATATGATGGGCGGTGGCCACCAGCTTAAAGAGGTGATTATTAAATCAACAAAGATAGTCCCCACATCGCATAACCTGAACGGCCCAGGCGGTGCAGATGTTGTTCTGGACGAAAAAGACATGAACAAAGAAAAAAACCTGACCCTTTTTGAACTGATGCAGCATAAATTTAAAGATTTTCATAAAGTACAGATCGGTCCGAGGATTTCTTATTACCTGACTTATCACGATAACCCCATTGTGGACCTGCGGGTAGATGGCGTATATATTTCGGAAGTACATGTTCCCATGGACATATTGATGGAGGGAAATAACTTTAAAGCATCGGATATTAAAGGCATTGAGGTCATGATTGACCCGAAATATGCTTTTACTTATGCGATGGGCTATGTACCCCCGGCCATATATATACCCGGCTCCGTATGGCTTGAAATAACCACCTATTCCGGCCATGGGGCATTCTTAAATCGCAGGTCCGGTACGTTTATTTACAGGCCTGTACCATCGGCCCTGGCGCAAAAGTTTTACCGCCCGCGCTACACAATTAAAAATGTGGCTACAGCCGTGGGCACCGATCTGCGCTCAACCATCCATTGGGAACCTAATTTAATAACCGATAAAGATGGCAAAGCAACTGTTTCCTTTTTCAGTGCCGACAACGGCCTTTCATTCGGCAATACCTTCGTTCCCGATTCGGTAGGTCCCGGCAATTATAGTTTTATAGCCACCACCAACCTGCTCGTAAACGGAAAACCGGATGTAATTTTCACCCAGCCCGTCACCATAAAAACCGAAGATAAGCAAGAGTATACCGCCTCATTGAACCCGATAGATACATCCGTAACTGCCGCGCAGCAAAAGGTATTGTTGCTGGTAAATTTTGTTAACCCAAACCCAAAAGAAATACCGGCTTCGGTTCCGGTATGGTATTATATAGGCAATACGGCGCATCCGGTTCTGAAAGATTCTGTAAAAACAGCAAACGGACAGTATGTTTTTAATATCCCCTCTAAACTGCTTAGCCAGGGCAATAACCGGCTGCATGTGCAGCTGAATTATAAAAAAGAAGTTAAAGAAATAAGTATAGCGCTGCCTGTAGCGCCACAGCCTGCCAGGGTGAGGTTTTACCCGGAAGGGGGTTACCTGGTAAATAATAACCCAAACACCATAGGCTGGGAAGTAAAAAACGCTGCGGGTAACCCCATAGGTGTAAGCGCTATACTTTTCCAAAATGAAAAGGTGATTGACACAATTACAACCACCAGCTACGGGTTGGGTAAATTTACCTTAACGCCGCAGGCAGGCAGCAGTTATTATGTAAAGCTATATGGCGTAAACAAAAAGGATACCCTGTATCAATTACCCAAAGCACTTACGCAAGGGCCGGCATTAACCATAACAAATGCAGTAGTAAACGACACCCTTATTGTTAACCTTCGCGATGAGCAGCATGAGAAATTATACCTCATCGGGCATAATTATAAGCAGTTGTTTTTTACAACCCCGGTTAACATGACCACCGCCAATAAACGAATAAAATTCATACTCAAAGCGGTGCCGAAAGGGTTAACCCAGTTAACCTTAACCGATAGTTTAGGGCGTCCATTTGCCGAACGCCTATTTTTCGCGCATTATGACCAACGGGCTCCCCTTACCATCGCCACCGATATGGACGAATACACAACCCGCAAAAAAGTAACCGTAAAGGTAAGGCTGGAGGGCAAATTAGACAGCGGTTTTGTATCGGTAGCCTGTGTGCAGGAAAACCGCGTTGAACTCAAAAAGAAAATTGACATTGAAAGCTATTTTTACTTGAAACATGATCTGGAGGATATGCCTGTGCGGG
>CAISKH010000400.1 GCA_903885865.1 uncultured Mucilaginibacter sp. | reverse complement strand
CGCGCGGGCGTATACGCTATTTTGGGAAATGAATCAATAGCCATGGCCAGCAACTGGGCCGATTTTATAAAATCTGACCCCACCTATTCCTATCTTTCGTCATGGCATTATATTGATTTTGAGCGGCCAATGAGCTATCCCGAAATGGTAGAGTTTTTGGCGCACGATAACAATACAGATGCCTATACCAAATTAAATTTTTTAATTGCCGAGTTAAAAAAGAAGGACCTTTCAAAAGAAAACAAACTTCTCTACCTGCGCATGCTGATACATATTGCCGAAGATGTGCACCAGCCGATGCATACCGCCCATGCCAGCGACCAGGGTGGCAATGGCTTTAAAGTGAACTGGTTTAGCAAGCCAACTAACCTGCATTCGGTTTGGGATACGGAGCTGATCAATTTCCAGGAATTAAGCTATACCGAATACGCCAAAGCCATTAACCACGCTACCCCTGAGCAGATAAAAGAATGGCAAAGCGCGCCGGTAGCAAAGTGGATATTTGAATCGAGCCAGCTGGCCGAAAAAATTTATACCGAAATACAACCCAACGAAACACTAAACTATAAATACGATTTCACTCACCGGGATATCCTGAACCAGCAACTACTTAAAGGCGGCATCAGGCTGGCCGGGGTGTTGAATGAGATATTTGGGTAAAAAATGTGCAGATATGCAGATGCGTGGATGTGCAGATTAATTGTGCACTTATAACATCATTTGCATATCTGCATATTTGCACATCCGCACATTTGCAACATGAAAATACTAATGGTATGCCTGGGCAATATTTGCCGGTCGCCGCTGGCGCAGGGTATAATGGAACATTTGGCTAAACAGGAAGGTTTAGATTGGGAAGTTGACTCGGCAGGGACAGGCAACTGGCATGTGGGCCAGGGGCCCGACAGGCGATCGGTACGCACAGCAGGCAAGCATGGCATCGACATCAGCAACCAGGTTTGCCGGCTGTTCAGAACAAGCGATTTTGATACGTTCGATCATATCCTGGTCATGGACAAAAGCAACCTTGCCGATGTTTTAGCATTCGCCCGTAACTATGAGGATATTAAAAAAGTAAGCTTATTGCTCGGCAATAAAATAGTACCCGACCCTTACCATGACGATGCCTGGTTCGAGCCTGTTTTTAAGCTGATAGAGCAGGGGTGCAGGGAATTTATAAAAGGTTATCTGAACCATGATTTGTAGGACTAATTAGATTTTCTTGATTGCCTATCCGGGTTTCAAATCATGGTAATTTATTAATCCTACAAATCATGGTTCAGACAACTTACATCCCCACCTTATCCAAATACCTAGCCAATCCATTAATAGCCAGCGCATCCACCGCTATTTGCTGCTGGGCTTCGGGCCAGTTGCGTTGTTCAATCGCTTCACGGATGCCGGGCAATGTTTTTACCCCATAACCCGTATAAAAGCCGGGCGCGTAAATAGTATGTTTATACCATGGGCGGCGCGGCAGGCCATCGGCCGATAGTAATTGCTGCTCGGCACGGTAAAGGGCTTCGTTTAAGTTTTTATAATCCGTACTTTGTGCAGAAGTGCTATTCATGGTAATGGCTAATTTATCGGCACTGGCTTTTAAAGCATCAAGGGCAGCCGTTAATGCCGAAAAATCAATATTAGGCACTTCGGTTTTTGCCTGTGGCGCTGTTAAATGTTTGGTTGGGTCATTGCTTAAACCAAAATCATTTGCGTTTATCAATTGATTTTGCATCGCCGTACTCTCGCGCATAGAAGTGGTTAACTCCGTTAATTCTTTAACATAGCCTGTAATAGTGGTTGATAAGTTGCGGAAATCAAATGGCAGCATATCGGCATCTGCCATACGCAATACAGCGTGGCCAATGGTTTTTGATAAAACTACTCCGTAAACAAATCCGGGGTCCTTAAAACGGCGGTAGTCATCAAACGAATCGTAAATAGAGTGGTATTCGCCGCCCGACCCTTCGCCCCCATAACCTATATTTAAAGTTGGCACACCCAGATGCTGTAAAAATGAAGAGTAATCCGAACCTGAACCCAGGGCCCCGATGGGTGCGATTTTACGATCGAGGATTTCTTTTTTTGCTTTTACCGTTGTGGCACTCACCAGCGCCAGCGCTTTCCGGCGTTCGGTCACCGGTACATTTGTTTCCGGATCGGTTATGCCATCGGCCACCTGGTCAATAAAACTCTCCAGCGCGTGAGAACCCTCAGCACCAAAAAACCCTCTCGAAATATCATCCGAATTAATATATACTACCGCTTTTTGTTGTAACTCTTTATCATGGTCCTCGGCAAATTCGGTCGAACCGATCAGGCCCGGCTCCTCGCCGTCCCAGGCACAGTAAACTATGGTGCGTTTGGGCTGCCACCCGGTTTTAAGCAGATCGCCCAGGCTTTTGGCCTCTTCCAATAATGCCGATTGCCCGCTCAACGGATCGTCGGCTCCATTTACCCAGGCATCATGATGGTTGCCGCGCATCACCCATTCGTCAGGGTAAGTTGAACCCTTTATCATCCCGATAACATCATAAGCTGTAACCATGTTCCAGTTAAAGGCGAGCTTTAAATGCACCGTAGCGGCACCGGGCCCAACATGATAGGTCATAGGCAGCGCGCCGCGCCAGTCCTCAGGCGCAACCGGGCCTTTCAAAGCAGCCAGTAAGGGTTTTGCATCCTTGTAGCTTATGGGCAATACGGGTATTTTTAATATGGTAGGCGCGTCTTTACGGTCCAAACGTTTGGCATTTTCGGTAGCGCCTATATTAGGGGTTAAAGGGTCGCCCGGATAGATCACCATATCCATAACCGACCCGCGCTGTACGCCATTTTCATTTTTAAAGGCACCTTTGGGATAAACATCGCCCGCAAAATAGCCATCATCCTTCGGGTCCGAGTAAATGATACACCCTATGGCCCCGTGCTCATACGCCACCTTTGGCTTAATGCCCCGCCATGACCTGCCGTATTTGGCAATAACTATTTTGCCTTTTACATCAATACCCATCGTGGCCAGGGTTTCATAATCTTCGG
>CAISKH010000399.1 GCA_903885865.1 uncultured Mucilaginibacter sp. | reverse complement strand
CTCATAACCGTTTTCCAGGTCGGGGTATTTTAATATAAATACTTCACCCATCTGGCCGGTATAGTTTACCTGCACCTTGCCTGCTTCGCCTTTACGGGTAGTAACCAAAATTACACCATTGGCCGCTTGTACACCGTATATCGCTGCTGACGCATCCTTTAATATAGAGAAGCTTTCAATTTCATTCGGGTCCAAGTGGTCAAATGAAGATTTATCTCTCGGAACACCGTCAATAACATACAGCGGGCCTTGTTGGCCGCCTGCCGCGCCGCTAAAACCACGGATATCTATATCGGTATGATATAAACCCGGGTTAGAGTCTTCTACTGTAACACGAACACCAGGGGTACGGCCAACAATGGCGTTGGTTAAATCCGTTACCGAGTTTCTCTTGATCTCAGCAGCATTGATTGTACCGATGGCATCTGTTAAGCTTGCACGTTTCTGCGTACCGTAACCTGTAACTACCACTTCTTCGAGGCCGGTGGTTGTTGGCACCATGCTTACGTTTATAGCAGTTTTACCTCTTGCAGATTGTTCCTGGGTGTCAAATCCAACAAATGAAAAAACAATTGTTGCGTTGCCATCAGGTATAACCAACCGGTAATCGCCTTGTGCGTTCGTGGTGGTAACAACTTGGGGTCTGTCTTTGTCTTTAACAACAACTCCGGGTAGTGGCTGTGATTTCTCGTCCACAACCTTTCCGGTTATTGTTTTTGAAGTTTGCGCGCTTACCTGTAAGGTAGCCAGGGTTAACAAAACCATGGCAAGCTTCATTATAAGCAGCGATTTTTTTGACGAGCAAAATTCTTTGCCGCAAATAAATGCATTATATATCTTATACATTGAATGTTAGTTTAATTGTAATTGGTTGTTTGATTAATAAATTACCGGGGTCGGCTTTCAAAGCCGGAAAACCGGGGCTAAGGCCCACGGCATATTTAGGTAACTGAGGTTTAGGTATCGATTAAGCCATAATAACCCTCCTTTCTTTGTTATAAAAACGTGCGTGTGCGTTGACGTTTTCAAATACAGCTTTTGTACTTGAATCATCCGATACGGCTAATATGGCATCGTGATCACCATGGCTCGTATAAGCCAACAGTCCGTCACAAAAGCCGGTACTTCCTGTATCAGAAGAGTACTTTTTCAACAAAACACACAATCTATCGTTGTTCACTTGTTTTGATTTAATTGTCCTGAAAAGGGTATTATATTGGTTGTATTCTATAAAAATTGGTAAACAAATGTAGCAATAAAATTATATATGCAAATAAAATTTTCAAGTAATTGCTTTTTTTGGGCATTTATTTGCCGTTCAGCCCGCTTAATGATATAATTGTTGCCTATAAAACCTATGGATTTTATTATAATTGAATAGTGAGGGCATAAATAGCAGCCCGGTAAAAATATACTTCCAGTCCATTTATAGCTAAAATTATATTTGTTTATATAAAAGCAAAGCCTTTATAACTTTCGCATTTGAAATTTATGCGGCCAATTTTTAAGCAAAAACCAAAAAAATTAGTGAAAAGTCGATTTTTTAACATTTTAACCATTACATAAGCCCTGGCATAAAAAAATATCTCGTTTTTTGTGACTCTGCCTATGTAGGTTAAAATTGATAGTTTTGTTAAATCTTTAAAAACTTTATCGCGTAATAGATATGAAACCCCCGAATCAGCTTATGCTGGAATATGAAAAGCTGCAATATGAATATCTTGCAGAAGCCCAGGAAATATTCGGGCCCAAAACTGATTATGGGTATGTTGGCCTGGGGTATCACAAATTCGCTCCGCGTACATTACTTTATAGCAAAGACTCTTTATCAGGTAAGAACTTTTTCAAAATCGAATTGTACCGCAAGGCAGTTGATGATCGCAAAGATGGCATCTTTCAGTTGTCTCATGAAGTTGTACATCTTATTTCGCCGGTTGAGCAGGTGGATGGAAATGAAGTGAACTATCTGGAAGAGGGTATGGCCACCTGCTTTTCTAAAATTATTACCGAACGCGAAACTAACGACTATGAATTTTGTGCAATAATGTTCGCGAAAAGCCCAAAATATCTTAAAGCATACACGCTTTACCTGGCGCTTATGGAGATAGACCAAAACGCAGTGAAAAAACTGAGGGCAATTACTCCGGTAATAGCAAAAATTAGACCTCAGGATTTTATAAAGGCCGGCTTGAAAATTGACGAAGAACTTATTGAGGCTTTACTGGCTAAATTTTAACAAGTTTTTGCAATAAGCATTACATCCTATAATTAATAAAATAAAAGCCTTTGAATTTTATCCAAAGGCTTTTATTTAAAATGGTATCGACGAAAATTTTACTTCTTATCGGAAACAATATCAGATCCATAAATCTTACCTGGTTGCACATTGTTTTCCCTATACCCGGAGATATAATAATTATTGGTTAGCTCTATAGATACGCCGGTAGCTTGCAGCTTCGCGTACACGTTATCGCCGGTAGCCTCCCCTGGCATTTTATGTGAAAAGTAAGAAGAGTATATATGCACTTTTCCGCCCCGGTTATCGATGGCCGGAGCACCAGACGACTGGAAGTTCCCCTGTTGAAAACGCACTGTACCGCTATTTATAATAGCCGCTATGGTAGGCGTGCCCCAAAATGCAGTATTGTACAGGGTAATTTGAGCATCAGGGTCAACTTTATTAGTTTTAACTTCGTTGCCCATCAATACATATGCCCTTACAGGCTCTGCTGTTTTTGTACAAACCAATTCAGAGTTGATAGCTGTTATTTTGGTGTTTTTGTCGGCGTCTTCTACAAAAAAAGAATACGAGCATCCGTCTGAACCATGACCTATAACCGTCATTTTTCCCGGATCCTTACCAGTTATTGCATCTTTCAGGAAATGTATACCATAGAATGACCCGTAAACGAAATTGTTGAATATCGTCTCGTTTTTAACATCGGCAAATTTAAGCGCGCTGCAATTTGATTGTACGAAACCGGTCAGCGATACAGTAGGATATCCCTGGCTGCGCATCCTTGTTCCGTAACCCGGATTGAGCTGCATATTCCGGATGAATCCACCCGTGGCACCTCCGCCTACCCAAATGCCTGCTCTCGCGAGTACGCCGCCCAGATAATCAACATAATGTCCGCTGGTGTTGTATGAAGCAAGGTCTATTCCTTTATCGCCTCCTCCTATGGTTAAATTAATAATATATACTTTCGGGCCTTGTCCCTGTACCAGGAACGGGGTAGACCTTGGATTCCTGGAGGTAAAACCATCAGTTGCAAGGTTAAGCTGCGCGATGACAACCCCCCTGAGACCGGCACCTGCCCCAAGTTGTATAAGCGAAGGGCCCTTTTCGCCCGCATCGCCGCCACTATAATTTGTAAATATAGTTGTACCACCTTGCGTATAGTGCTGTACATCCCATGTTCCCCTCAATTCAACTCCCGAAGGAACTTTGACAGGATTGTCCACCAAATATCTTCCAGCCGGCAGATATAAGGTACCGCCGCCGGCAGCCTTAAGTTTGTTTAGCGCCATTTGCAATTTAGCCGATACATCTTCTGTCGGCCGGTCGTTGTTATAGCCTGTTGCTCTCGGCAAATCTACTTTCAATAAGTTGTTTGACAATGGTTTCGGATATACTTTGATGTTGGTTACTATATTTTTAGGGATCGGGGCAAACAGATAATCTTTGTTATTATTGATCTCGACTTTGGCGGATTTACTGTCATTTTTGATCTCTAATTTGCTGGTATAAGCAGGGCTCACCGGTTTGTTTTTATAGCCGGAGTTTATGGATTGAAGCGTATTCACGCTTGTACCCAGAAATACATGGCCACCAGGTTTTTTAAAATCGCATTGAGTAAGCAATACATTACCACTGTTTACTTTAAGCGCGTAATCGCTGTAATTACCGAACGTGCAACCTTCAAATGATATAACACCGTCGCTGCCATCGCTTACGATAGGCCCGGTAAAATCTACGCCGTTGAATTGAGTGGAAGTTTTGAAATCTTTATAAAAATACACAGCCGTTCCGCCTTTTTCGGCTCCGAATGTAGAATTGGAAAAAAGCAAGCCATAGGGGTTAACAGCCTGTACATATATACCGGTATCGCAATTTTTAATATGCATTTCGTAAAACTGCGCATTTGGAGTTTGAGGGCTACCGGGTTCCCTGCCAACCCACATACCTGTTTTATAACCGGATACATAAAAATTAGACACATATTCCCAATCTGAGCGGTGCATATTAAACCCTGTGGCATTGGCTTTAGTGTAAGCGGTAACCTTCGCAAGCGAGGGCGAGCCCGGAAGCCCTGAATTGGCCCAGTATTTTGGATCTATCTTAACATTCTCTATACGTCCGATGTCGGTGCATACATGCACTTCGAGCCCTGTACTAAGGGCAGTAATGTAGCTGTTTAAAACATAATGCAGTTCGCTCGGAGCAGAATAGAAACCGTTGTAGGCGTTTACAAGGGTTACGTGTTCAATAGTGGCACAGTCGCCGCTTGGCTGAAATAATGTCCATGGATATGGTTTTACGTCGTTGATATCCTGTTCAGGATACCAGATTGACAAGTTCGTCACACCGGTTCCCGGTTTCATATCTATAAATCTGTCGGCTATGCTGGTATAGGTAGTAAACTGTGCATTGTTAGCCTGCGAGTCGGTAAACCAGCTTGCAACAGTTCCATTATAATTGGGTGAGTTTTTGCCAACGCGCACTTCCAAAATGGTTCCCAAAACTTTCCCGTTATGTAATTCGGGATCCGCCCAGTCGCCACGAAGTTGTACGCTTGTCGGGATATTCAACACATATTGGTAATCATAGCTTTTTGTTACTTGCGGAGCAGAGCCCTGGCGCACCCTAACGCTCTGGGAAGCGGTTTGCGTGCTGCGGAACTCATAATGGCCCGCCGGTACATACACTACGCCACCGCCGTTTTTATATGCCGAATCAATAGCCGCCTGGAAAGCCGCTCTATTGTCAAAGCCCTTCTTAGCTTTTGCACCAAATTTTTTATCTGTTACTACAAAGTCAGATATAACCCAATCTTTCGTTGGATAAACAGTTTTTATGCTTTTGGGAGTGGCTTTCCGCTTACTTGCCCTTACCTGAGTACTAGTCTTTGTGCTTCGTTGATTTGCTTTCTGGCTATTCGTCTTTACCTGGGCATTAGCCATGCCCGCTATAAACATAGCTATAATGGCGATCATAGCCGTTTTACCCAACTCCGAAACTGTTTTACTGTGCTGCTTCATAATGTTATTACTTTTAAAAGATTACTATTATCCTGTTACGCTGTCGTTGTTGGTTTTTAGCTTATAATGTAACCCATTCTCAGGACAGCGCCACTTTTGGGTGTGACATAATTGGTTTAAAGTTTTAAAGTTACATTAAACTTTATTTTTCAACGCACTAAACACCATCGGTGTTCAATTTGTTACAAATGGGCTGATTAGTTTCCCCGGAATCCCCCTTGACGCAAAAAAACCCGGTAATTATAGTTAATTACCGGGTTTTTTGTGGTCCCGACGAGAATCGAACTCATATCTAGAGTTTAGGAAACTCCTATTCTATCCGTTGAACTACGGGACCGGATTTTAATTTCGGATGTCGGATGTCGGATTTTCAATTTCGAATTTATTTGCCTATCCGCGAAATTTCTGCAAATGTAAAAAATTATGTGCGAGTTACTCAAACCATTTGCACATCTGCATATTTGCACATCCACACATTACCTTACCACTGACCCATCATGCAAATCATCAACCGGCGAAACAAAACTTAGCTTGCCCGTTGCGTCTTCGGCCATTAATATCATGCCCTGCGAGATGATGCCTTTTATTTCGCGCGGTTCCAGGTTAACCAAAATGCTAACTTTTTGGCCTATGATGGCTTCGGGTTCATAAAATTCAGCAATGCCCGATACTACGGTGCGCCGGTCAATACCGGTATCAATGGTTAGTTTGAGCAGCTTTTTTGTTTTGGCAACTTTTTCGGCAGTTAAAATGGTGCCGGTGCGCATGTCCATTTTGGCAAAAGATTCGTAGTCGATGTTCTCCTTCGCCGGGGTTATTGTTGTTTCTTCCACAACTGCTGTTTCTTGTTTTTTATCGTGTAGTTTTTGTATTTGCTTTTCTATCACCTCGTCCTCAACTTTTTCAAATAATAAAGATGACGGGTTTAACCGATGGCCATTAGCAAATGCTATCCCGCTATCAAAAGTAATATCATTAGCCGGCCAGTTTAACATGCCAAATATTTTTTTTGCGGTAGCGGGCAAAAACGGCTGTAAACAAACAGCTAAATGCCCAATTATAAACAAGCAATTATGCAGCGCGTCTTTAGCTTCGGCCGGATCGGTTTTAATGGTTTTCCAGGGTTCCTTTTCGGTGAGGTATTTATTGCCTAAGCGTGCAATATCCATTACGCTTTGCAGGGCCTGCCTAAACCTGTAGCTTTCCAGGTTGCTTTCCAGCGCATCATAAAATATGCCCAATTCATCATTAAGGTAGCCGTCGGTTAGTGTAATTTTAGCGCTGCCGTTTCCAATTATGCCATCGTAAAATTTATGCATCAATATCATTACCCGGTTCACAAAGTTGCCTAAAATGGCTACCAGCTCGTTGTTTACGCGCGCCTGGTAATCTTTCCAGGTAAATTCGCTATCGCTGGTTTCGGGGAGTATCGATGTGAGCACATAGCGCAACT
>CAISKH010000398.1 GCA_903885865.1 uncultured Mucilaginibacter sp. | reverse complement strand
CTGCTCCGTCTCCTCATTTATTAGGTAGCTTCGCTCGGTTGTGGTGGCAATTAAATTCATTATTTTAAGTAACCCCTCTACCTTTTCAAACCCCTGTTTGGTTGAAAGTTCCTTTAGCATTTTGGCGATGGTGTTCCTGGTTTCGCCCATTATCCTTATCCCGCGCGATGATTGCTGTATCATTTCGTGGATGTCGTGAAACTCTTTTACCGCGTCAAACAACTGCAAAAATTGTGGATTGAAATAGGCAACAATGGCTTTGGATTGCAAGGTCGAATCCTGCTTGTAAAACACCGGGTCGCTTAACCATACATGCGAAACATTGGGGCCAACAAATACCATATCGCCGGCCTCAAACGGTTCCACCTTATTGCCAATCACCCGTTTGCCAAACCCCTCTTCTATAAGGGTGAGCTCCAGCTCCGGGTGCGCGTGAAAAGTAGGCTGCGTATGAAACGGCGACCAAAAAAAAGGCTGGTCGCGCAAATCTATGCGCATCAGTTCATTGCTTAAGGGCGTTATTTCGGTTTTTAATAAGCGCATCGGAGGCTAAAATGTTGGTTAATCATTTATTAAAGATATAAAAAGTTGGGATGAAAACATTCTGCATCAACAATAACAGCTGTTTTACTTAATGCGATAGTTTTAATTAAATGTATTAAATTTAAAAACCAATTAACCACCTCATGAGATGTTTAACAATTTTGCTCTTGCTTTTTATAGCGGGCCAGTTCAGGGGCATGGCCCAATCGCCATTAAATGATCTTACCAACAACGGCACCGTTAAAGTTTTTAATATTAAGGATTATGGCGCTATAGGCGATGGAAAAACATTAAATACCGTGGCCATAAATAAAACAATAGGTGCCTGCGTAGAGGCGGGGGGCGGCACCGTGCTGGTTCCAGCCGGCAGGTTTTTAACAGGCACCGTTGAGCTTAAAAGTAATGTTACTTTGTATATTGATTATAATGCCACTATCATGGCGACAAGCGATTTGACCCAGTTTAAAGGCGCAAACGTAAGGGCAGAGGATAAGGAACAGCCAATTAATGTAAATGTTAGAAGTATGAGCGACTGGACCCAAGCCCTCATACTAATGGATAAAGTTGAAAATGTAACCGTTACCGGCACCGGAACTATTGATGGTATGACGATAACGCCTAAATCAGCAAGGGTAATAAAGGGTATCATGACGACAGAGTCGAAAAATGTACTTATTTCTAATATAAGGCTTACACGTGCGGGCGACTGGAGCATTGTTGGTTTTTATGTGGAAGACTATAAAGTAAGCAATGTAACCGTTACCGATGGGTATGATGGCATACACGTGCGCCGGGGGAAAAACCTGGTTTTTGAAAACTGTAAACTGTACAGCCGCGACGATGCCATTGCCGGGGGTTATTGGGAAAACGCGCTCATTACCGATTGTACGCTTAACAGCGCCTGTAATGGCATAAGAATAGTAGGGCCTGCCACCAACCTTGAGATAAGAAATTGTGATATTGTTGGCCCAGGTGTATTCGGACATAACAGGGGCCCTGCCGACAACCCGTGGATAACCAATACGCTCACTGGTATTATATTTCAGCCCGGCGCATGGGGAATAACGAGAGGGAGATCAGACCATATTTATATCCATGATATCCGGATCAAAGATGCTTATACCGCGCTAACCTTTGTTTCAAACGAGGGCAATACCTCCAACCGTATACGGGTAGAAAATGTTACCGCTACAGGTATTACCCATAACGCCTGTTCGGTTGAGGCATGGCCGGAGGGCAGCGGGTATCAGAACGTGAGTTTTAAAAATATCTCGGTATCCTACAATGTAATAAGCCCTGAATTTATAAATGTGAAAACATTTTTGCGCCCGCGTACCGAATCGAGGCCGGTGCCTTACTGGGGCTTTTATGCTAAGAATGTAAAAAATATTGAATTTGAGAATGTGAACTTTGATTATGCAGGAACCGCCGAAAACCGCCCGTTAATGGGTTTTGACGGAGTTGGCACTGTGCTGCTAAAAAATGTAAAGTATAAAAAAGTAGACGGGGTGCAGCCACTTAAATATGATAGTAGCACTAAGGTGAAGCCAGTTGGTTTTAAGACGCTGTAATTTCGATAAAAAAAGCCTGTAAATTTTTTACAGGCTTTTTTTTATTTATGTCTTCATTACACCTTTCCCAACTCAAAAGGCAATTTGCGATACCTTACCCCTGTTGCGGCAAAAATAGCATTGCCAACTGCAGGGGCTATTGGCGGCAGTCCGGGCTCACCCAGGCCGGTTGGCGGGTCTTCGGAGGGGACAAACTTTACAATAACCTCAATTGGCGCGTCCTTCATCCGCAGGAACTTGTAGGTATGGAAGTTTGTTTGTTCTACCGCGCCCTTATCAAATGTAACCTTGCTGAACAGGGCATGGCTCAATCCGTCAATTATTGCGCCTTCAACCTGGGTTTCGGCACCGCTTTGGTTAACTACACGGCCGCAGTTAATGGCGCTGTACACTTTGGTTACGCGCAGCGTTCCATCCTTCATTTTGGTTATCTCGGCTACGTGGGCAGCATAAGTTGCAAATGAAAAATGCGCGGCGAAACCCTGGTAAACATTGGGTGCTTTTTTCTTGCCCCAGCCACTTATTTGGGTAACCAGGTCAATCACGCTTTTGTATTTCGCTACATCATAACTGGCAGCTTTGCCTGTGGGTTGGTTTTTAGCTTTATCTAACAATTCCAAACGCAATGCCACCGGGTCCTTTTTCATTTGATGGGCCAGTTCATCCAAAAAGCTCTCATCGGCAAAAGCCACCGAATTGCTTGTTGGCGCGCGCCAGGGCCCCGTTTGGATATTGCTAGGCAAGCTATGATTATCTGCCCTGTAATTAGGCACAGACGCCGCCGGAAATCCATCCGGATTTGACGCCCTGTTATTGCTTAACACCGCCGCATTAAGGTGCCATGCCACTATCTCATTATTAGGCCCAATTGCAGCTTTATATTTAAACATGGTCGACGGGCGGTAAAAATCACCCTGCATATCATCTTCGCGCATCCATAACATTTGTACAGGCACTTTAGCCGCTTGAGATATCATTGCTGCATCAACACCATTATCTGTTTTTAATTTACGACCAAACCCGCCGCCCTGTCGCGGCATGCCCAGTATAATATTTTCCTGCGGGATATTTAATGCTTTTGAAACATCTCCACGTAAATTCGCCGGTACCTGTGTAGGGCCATAAAGCTCAACATTGCCATCTTTTACATCGGCGAAAAAGTTAAGCGGCTCCATATTGGCATGCGATAATACCGGCGTTTCATAAACCGCTTCCACTAATTTATTGGCAGGGTTAGTAAGCGCGGCATCTACATCCCCATCATTGCGGCCAGGTTTGTCGCTTTTATTATTTAGCAGTTCGGTAAATGATGCATCGTGGTCGGTGGTGCTTTCCAGTTTGCTTTTATCTTCCCATTCTACCTTTAAAACAGCGCGGCCTTTTTTGGCGGCCCATGTAGAGGTAGCCAATACAGCCACCAAATTACGTGATGGTACCGACACTACATTTTTAACACCGGCCACTTTACGGGTTTCGGTATCATCAAATGATTTTAAAGCTTTTCCAAATGCGGGCGGTTTAGCTACTACAGTAAATAGCATACCTTCGCGGCGGGTATCAATACCGTATAAGGGCTGCCCGGTAATAATTTTATGGTTATCAATATTATGTACACGGGTGCCAATGATTTTAAAATCTTTTGGGTCCTTCAGTTTTACATTGGCGGGTACAGGCAACAGGGCCGCTTTTGTCGCCAGGTCGCCGTAACTTAATTTTTTGCCGCTTGGTTTATGGATCACAAAGGCGTTTTCGGCATAGCAATCGGCCTCATTTG
>CAISKH010000397.1 GCA_903885865.1 uncultured Mucilaginibacter sp. | reverse complement strand
TCATTTGAGCGTGTCAGGTGCGCGTCACTTTGCTGCAAAGCAGGCCAGCGGCGTTCAACAGGAAGCGCTTGAATTTGTCCGTTTTCTCATGGCGGTCGATATACCCATGATTGCCATTGAAAACCCCATAAGCATTATCAGCAGCAAAATTAGAAAGCCAGATCAGATCATTCAGCCGTGGCAGTTCGGGCATGGAGAAACGAAAGCAACATGCTTATGGCTTAAAGGACTACCATTACTAAAACCGACAAACATTGTCGATGGTCGTGAAGCGAGAATCCACAAAATGCCGCCTAGCCCAACTAGGTGGAAAGAGCGCAGTAGAACATTTACTGGAATTGCTCAAGCGATGGCCGACCAATGGGGATATGTATGACAAAAGAATTAGAAAGCGAAATTGAAAGCTATTTAGTATGGGCAGTAACTTTACGCGGCGGCACAACATATAAATTTACCTCTCCGGCCATGCGCGGGGTGGCGGATAGGATTGTGTGTATGCCTCGCGGTAAGACATTTTTTGTTGAACTCAAAAGGCCTAAAGGCGGTGAGTTTTCCGCGCAACAAATGCAGTTCGCGCAGGAGATGCAACGATTGAACCAAAACTATGTGGCACTTAAAACCAAACAGGAGATTGACGAATGGATATCAAAGAATTAAGCATTGATCTGTATGATCTACTAAAAAACAACAAAGAAAAAAGTTTTGGTATCGCCACGCTAATGCGCATATTAGGCGCAACAACTGCGGAAATCCGCATGGCGCTAAAAGAATGGGAAAGTGATAGTCGTATTCGACAAGGCAATATTCGCTATATCCAATATATTGACCTACCGGACGTGCCAGCAAGGTATTTCCCCCCGTTTAAAGAACTTGTGCCAGATATGAGGCATTACGCCAGATGCCGGGAGCTGTACCCAGAAGGCCACAATTTTTCGGTTTTAGGGGCTAAAAGTGATTAAACTTCGCCCCAACCAAGAAGCGGCGGTTGATTTTATTTACGCGCATGATCACAGCTTGGTATTAGCGCCTGTTGGCGCGGGTAAAACCGCAATCGCGCAAACTTCAATTAAAGAGTTTTTGCAAACAGGTATAGCTAAAAGATTTCTAGTGCTCGCGCCAAAGCGGGTCTGCACTGACGTATGGTCGCAAGAAGCCGTTAAGTGGATGCCTAACGTTGGTATTGCTGTGGCCGTAGGCTCGCCTGGTGAGCGCCTTGCGGCGTTTGTCTCAGGCGCTCAGGTTGTAGTGATGAATTATGAAAACATCGCATGGCTATGTGATGACAACCCCCAGTTGCTAAAAGGGTTTGACGGCGTTGTGTATGATGAATTAACTAAGTTAAAAAACCCCTCAGGCAAACGCTTTAAGTCGTGGTTTAAACGCTTGCCGCAGTTCAAGATCACCGTGGGGCTAACAGGGTCATTTACATCTAACGGGCTTGAAGATTGTTTTGGCCAATGCAAGGTGGTTGACCAAAAGTTGTTAGGTCGGGCTAAAGGCGCGTTTTTGCAGCAGTATTTCCATTGTATAGACCGGGAAAAATCAATCTATGAGCCGCGCGAAAGCGCTTTAAAGTTAGTGATGGAGCGTATCCGACCCGCCGTGTTTATGATTGATAATCAAACGTACAAAAATACTCTGCCGCCGTTAAATATCATAGAAATGTATTGCGATATGGCAGACCGCAAGCCGTATGAAAAAATGAAAAAAGACTTGGCGTATGAGTTTCCTACAGCAAAAATTATTGCCCAAAATACCGCCGTTGTTTCTAACAAATTACGCCAACTGGCTTCGGGGTTTATTTACGAAACCACTAAGACCCCAAACCCTAATTCACCAGGCAAGTTTATTACCACGCAAAAGACGATATGGGTGTCAGATCACAAATTTAACCTGTTAGCTGAGATTGTAGAAGAAAATCAGAACGCGCCCACGATTATCGTGTACAACTTTCAAGAAGAACTTGCTGAGTTGCTACGTCGTTACCCGAGTGCTGAAACTATAGATCGATTAAATATAGTTCCACGATGGAATAAAGGCGAAGTTCCTATGCTGCTAATCCATCCCAAGTCGGCAGGCCACGGCTTAAATTTACAGTTTGGTGGCAGCAAGATGATTTTTGTCTCTCAGCCTTGGAGCCAAGAAGAATATGAGCAAACTATCGGGCGGCTGCACCGCAGCGGCCAAGAACATGCGGTGTATGTCTATTTGCTACAAACCCGCAACAGTATTGACATGCGCGTATTAGCGTCGCTTGGCGATAAAAAAGAACTATCCAATTTAGCCCTGCAAGAACTACAAACTGTAAAGGAAATTGTATGACCCGAGAAGAAAACAATCTAGCAAAGTTAATGGCCGCAAGGCGCGAGTTGATTATGCGCCAACGTATTTTAGCGTCGGCGCAGCGCGGCGTTGAAAAAGTGTTGCGTCAAATAGAAGAATACGAAAATAAATTAAAATAGTTTGCACTAAACTGTTTTACGGTATATATTTCGTTTTACTGAATTAACAAAAAGGAGAAGTAAATGATTAGATTAACCTGGCGCGGATTGAACCACATTCTGTCGTCTCTGTCTGAAGAAGAAGTAAAGGCGATGCTAGATGCTGAAGTTGCAGGAACTAAGCGTGTAGCGATTATTGAACGGCTGCATCAGCGGTTTTGCGTGTTACGGGCAACCCGTGAGCGTATTGAGTTACTTGGAGGCTGAAATGAAAATATTTTTAATTATCGGGATTATTTGTTTTATTTTTATAGCTATGTCAGCGGTTTCCTATTGGCTTGTTAGTGATCTTTTTTTCGTAAAAAACCATGTTGGCGATTATGTTATTAGCAGTCGGCGGGAATCTGAAATTGAAAACACCACGCTGACCGAGCATGAAAAACGCCAAGATGCGTTAGATGAATTGCAAAAGGCATTTGATAAACAACTTGATTTAACGATTAAAACTTGGGGTAAAAAATGAAACCATTTGATTTAGAAGCCGCCAAAGCTGGCGTGCCCGTTGTTACCCGGAACGGTAAAAAAGCGCGGATTATTTGTTTTGACTTAAATAATGGGGAGTATGTTTTAGTTGTAGCGATCACCCCAGGCAATGG
>CAISKH010000396.1 GCA_903885865.1 uncultured Mucilaginibacter sp. | reverse complement strand
CTGCGAACGACCTTTTACAGGAAACATTTTTAAAAGTTTGGCAAAACCTCGAGAAATTCCGCAACCAGGCCATGATCTCAACCTGGATATACCGTATTGCTGTAAATACTTGTTTAACGTATCTTAGATCAGAAAAACGCCAGGCCAAGGATGAACTTACACCGCATATTGCGGAAACCAAAATGGAAGAGGTATCAGAAAAAAATGAGCAGGTAGCGCTGCTGTATAAATGTATATCAAAACTGGAAGAATCGGAAAGAATAATAATAACAATGGTACTCGACGAGATACCTTATCCCGAAATAGCAGAAATATCGGGTATATCCGAAGGTAATTTGCGGGTTAAAATTTTCCGCATTAAACAAAAATTGACAGAATTATATAATCAGTATGAAAGACTTTGATCATTTAATGTCGGTTTGGCAGGAACAGCCAAAAACAGATCAGCTTTCGGTGGATGATGTGCTGAAGCAGGTAAAGAAGGGGATGAATAGCCTGGGCAGGAAATTGCTATGGAACATTACGAGTATGGGTATATTTTTAGCGGGACTGTTTGCGGTGATGCTGTTTTTTCTGTTTACTTCATGGGTAACCTATTTGGGTATAATCCTGATCCTCATAGCCATGATATTGTACCTCTTAATGATGATCAGGGATTACCGAATCATCAGCAAACGCGATGTAACCATTAATCCTGCTGATTACTTACAGGATCTTAAAGAATATCAAAAGAACCGCGCAGGGGTTTACGGATGGCTGTACTATTTATATGTTTTGCTGATGAGTACCGGCCTGTTGCTCTACTTTTTCGAAGTACTGCAAAGTTCATCTTCGGCTTTTAAAACAGCTGCATACAGCGTATACATTGCGTTCGTATTATTTTGCACTTTTTATATCAGGAGACATTTTGTAAAAACGGAGCAGGAAAAACTGAACCTGATGATAGACCGGTTAATACGCCTACAGGGCCAGTTTGATTAAATTGAATTCTCCCCGAGCCAGGAAATATATCTATTCCCGGCACAACCTATTTAATAAAAGGGTATGCTGAGGGCATTGGGCCATTAATTCCTGTTTTTTAGCCATTTCGAACTCTTCAAAATCAAATCCGGGGGCAACCGCACAACTTACCAATACAAACCCACTACCAGATGGAATTTCGCTGGCAAACCAGGTATTGGCAGGTATAGCAATGGATAAATTCCCAGTATCCGTATCTCCTAATTCATGTATAATGTGTTTGCCTTTTCCATCAATAACATGGATGTTTAGTGGGGCGCCTTTATGAAAATACCATATTTCATCAGATGCCAGGCGGTGGAAACCTGAAAACTCAATCCCTTCTAATAAATAGTAAATGGATGTACAGGCTTGTTTTACTATAGGCGAACTTGTACATGTTACCTCTTGTTGCGAACGAAACACTTCTTTATAATAACCGCCTTCCGGATGCGGCAGCAGTTTTAAATGATCTATCCAGTATTGGGCTTCTGTTGGCATAGTGCAAATTATTTCACTCTTTTCCAATAATCCTCTTCTACGGCGCCGCTGGGCAGCTTTGCTTTTAAAACAAGGGTATCATGCTGCATAGTATACAAAAAATGAACGGTAATTCCTTTTAATTTGGATGGCTGTAAGCTGTAGGTTTGTGTTTCCAGGCAGGTATCGCCTTTTAAAGCATAATTGCCTGTCTCGTACCGCTGGGTTTTTTCGCCTTTTTCAATTAAGAAAGCTTCGAATTTAGTATCGGTATATTTTCGTTGCTGTGAATACCCTTTAGGCGCATGGTCAATTTTATTGTTGAATTTCCCGCCGCGGTATTCCCAGGTGCCTTTTAATGATGTAAGCTTTTGAAATGGCTGCACCATAAATATCAAAACACCTACTATATACGATATAAATATGTTCATATTTTAGGTAAGGTAAGATAGGCCAATATGAAATAGTAATACCAAAAGCCAAATTAGACCGAAAGACGCCATATAACCGTTTCTTATATCCATTTCTAACTTTAAATGATATATAGCCATTTTAATTCCCATAACCATAAAATGGCATACAGCAATCATCCAATAAAGAATAGTTGAAAAACCCATTCCCTTTTCAAAAAAAATTGAAATTATGAATAGAACTGCGGTATAGCTAATCGCTATAATTGCGTTTTTTTTAAATATTTTTTTTGTTGCTAAGCCCAATTGATCCCTTTCTTCAATAACGACAATGTTTTCTCTTCGTCGCTGCCCGGTCTTGGCTGATAGTTATAGAACCATTTGGCTGTTGGCGGAAGGCTCATTAATATCGATTCTATACGGCCATTGGTTTCGAGACCGAATTTGGTGCCGGCGTCATATACCAGGTTAAATTCGGCATAGCGGCTGCGGCGCTGGTATTGCCATTGCTGCTGCGCATCTGTATAGGTTTCCTGCCGGTGGCGGTTAACCAGTTCAGTGTAAACAGGGATGAACGAGCGGCCCAAAGCCTTCGAAAATTCAAACAGGGTTTCCCAGCTTATATCATCGGTAGCGGTAAGCCGGTCATAAAATATGCCGCCAATGCCCCGGGTTTCGTCTCTGTGTTTGATGTAGAAATAATCGTCGGCCCAGGTTTTAAACCTCTGGTAGAAATCCTTATTGAACTGATCGCAAACCGCTTTTAAGCTGCTGTGAAAAAACCTGGCGTCGTCATCCCTGACATAATGCGGGGTAAGGTCTATACCACCGCCAAACCACCGCAAGGGCTGTTTACCCTCGGCAAATGAGGAGGGCATTTCGAAATACCTGATATTCATGTGGATGATAGGAACCATCGGGTGATTGGGGTGGATCACGATGGAAATACCTGTAGCAAAAAAATCATCTTCCTCAATTTTAAGGCTTTTTTTGATCGCCTCAGGCAATTGCCCGTGAACTGCCGAAAAATTCACCCCGCCTTTCTCCAATATATTACCGTTGTGTATTACCCGTGTGCGCCCGCCGCCGCCGCCTTCCCGTTCCCACTTTTCTTCTTCAAACTTAACTTTGCCATCTAATACCTCAAGGGCATGGCATATTTCGTCCTGTATAAGTTGGTAATCGGCGGTAATTTGTTCTTTGCTAATCATTGCTGCAAAAATGCAGAATAGTTAAAGATTTGACAACTTTTAAAAGTTTGGCTGT